>DAHVSI010000133.1 GCA_027324645.1 Castellaniella sp.
CTTAACGCTGGTCTGCCTGCTGGGCTGCCACAAGAAAACGATAAAAGTTGCGCACCAGGGCCGCAGTAGCACCCCAGATGAAGTGTGACTGCCAGGTCATTGAAAAGTAGTGCCTGTCAGCGTTGTCGAGTGCAGCAGTACGATGCAGGCTATGCTGGCCTGGATCCATCAGAACCGACAGGGGCACTTCAAAAATTTCTGCTACCTCGTTGGGGTCGGCCCTGAGCTCAAAACCCGGCCGCAACGCACCTACAACAGGCTGCATCTGGAACCGGGTCGTCGTCATCAGGCTGGGCTGTGTGCCCATCAGCTCAATAAACTGCAAGCCCACACCAATCTCTTCTTCGGTCTCGCGTAGCGCTGCCACAATAGCGTCCTGATCAGAGATTTCGATGCATCCACCAGGAAAGCTTACCTGGCCGGCATGGTCAGACAAGTGTGCGGCACGACGGGTGAAGATTACGTTGACGCCCGTGTCACGCTGCACAAGCGGCATCAGTACGGCGGCTTGCCTGAAACCTGGCGGCACAGGGCCTTGTGAGGCAAAAGCATCTGTAAACAACGGGTCAACCTGCCAGTCGACAGGCTGCGTAAAGGCACGCCGAATAAAATCCAGCTCCAGCACATGCGTGGAGAGCTTGTCAGCCGGTTCGAGCGCAATGACGGGTTGCGTCTTTGGGTCGAAGTCCGGTGCGGAGGATGGCCGGTTGATGGGCCTGAACGTTTTAGTCATGCAAATAAAAAAAGGCACCCGAGCGGGTGCCTTTTTGAAATACTGGTATACAAGCAATGATTAGCTTTTTGATGCAGCTGCCTTTTTGACAGAACTGCGAACCAGCTTTTCCTTGATGCGAGCGGCTTTACCCGAACGGTTACGCAGGTAGTAAAGTTTAGCACGCCGGACATCGCCGCGGCGTTTGACGTCGATGCTGGCAATTTGCGGGGAATACAGCTGGAAGGTACGTTCTACTGATTCGCCGGAAGAAACCTTGCGAACAATAAACGAAGAATTAAGGCCACGGTTGCGCTTGGCGATCACGACGCCTTCAAAGGCCTGAACACGACGGCGCGAGCCCTCAACCACGTTGACGTTGACCATAACGGTGTCGCCAGGGCCAAAGTTTGGCAGTGTACGCCCGGTTGTCAGGCGTTCGATCTCTTCCCTTTCAAGGGTGTCAATAATATTCACGGTAGTGTGCTCCTACAGTCATCTTGGACGTGGCTTTGCTGTGTTGGTATAGCCAGCCAGAGGATGAAAACAAGTTAAGCGCACAATTATAAATGAATTATGCCGTATAGGCCATTGCGTACCGGCTGCTGTTAAAAACCGCCGGCAGCACCCAGCCACATAAGCCCCGGTATGCTGGCCGCCCACACAATGACCACAATAACGTCGGCCACCATGGCACGACGCGAAACCTGTGCATGACGAGCTGCTGTACCTGTGGCCCGCTGCCTGGACTGCGCCCTGGCGCGCAGATTTGGCTGACCGGACAACAGCACGTTTACTGGAAAACGGTGATGCCTGAAGAAACGACTGAGTGCTGTGCTGATATGTGGATGCCATCATGTAAACCACCTTTACCTGTTAATTTATACACTACTGTACAAATTAACAGCTATAAAAGCAATCAGATCACCCACGCTTTGTCTGTTCCTCACAACAAAACAAAACCCCACGCCAGTGACCTGACATGGGGTTAGCAAGCGGCGCATGGCGCCAGGCGTATGAAACGCTTGTTTGTTTACAGATCGGGCTGCGGTGTAATGCGCAGGTACGGACGCACAACTGTATAGCCTTTGGGGAACTTGACCTTCAGCTCGGCTTCGTCTTGTAGGCTGGGAACGATAATCACGTCTTCAGAGTGCTTCCAGTTGACCGGCGTGGCCACGCTGTATTCGTCAGTCAGCTGCAGGGAATCAATCACCCGCAGGATTTCATCAAAGTTGCGGCCGGTACTGGCGGGATACGTAAGAATCAGACGGATCTTTTTTTGCGGATCAATCACAAACACCGAACGCACCGTTGCGGTATTGTCCGCATTGGGGTGAATCATGTCATAGAGCGTGGCAACCTTGCGGTCTGCGTCTGCAATGATCGGATAATTAACCGTTGTATTTTGCGTATCGTTGATGTCGTTGATCCAGCCGTTGTGGGCGTCCACATCATCGACCGACAGAGCCAGGACCTTGACATTACGCTTGGCAAATTCGCCGGAAACTATGGCTGTATAACCCAGCTCGGTCGTGCACACAGGCGTAAAGTCAGCCGGGTGGGAAAACAACACGCCCCAGCTATCGCCAAGATAGTCGTACAAGCGGAGTGTGCCCTGGGAAGAGTGTTGTTCGAAATCGGGGGCGGTATCTTCCAGACGAAGTGCAGTCATTTGAAGCCTCTAGTAAATTGACAATTAGACAACTGCATTGTGGCACTAGGCCTGGTGTGCTGGAAAATACCGATTCCACATATCAATATAACTGCCAAATGTAATTTAATGAATCGTTAGACACAATCAGCATAAGGTAACAGGGCATCACCCGCCTGGACCGATGTATTCCATGCGACTGCACGAGGCAGAACCCATCCAGCGTGGGCCACACAAGTCGCCAGTTTTTGCCGATGGAAATCCGTGGCTGTCTGGTTGGTGATGTGCTGGTTGCATGCCAGCGCGGCACGGGCCATTTGCCAGCCACTTAGCGTGACCCCGGCCAGCATCAGATACGGCACACTGCCTAAGAACGAGGCGGGCAACATACTCTTGGCCCGCTCAAGCAGATATTGGCCCGCCTGCTCGTACGCATTGATGGCCTCATCAAACCGCTGGGCAATCAGGGCCAGCCCCTGTGCGTTGTCGCCTTGCTGCTTACTGGCTTGTTTGACCTCGTCAAGGGTGGCACGCATTTGTGTCACCAGCTCGGCCGCCACAGAGCCGGCATCGCGCACCAGCTTGCGCCCCAGCAGATCATTGGCCTGGATGGCTGTTGTGCCTTCATAGATAGGCAGGATACGGGCATCGCGATAAAACTGCGCTGCTCCGGTTTCCTCGATATAGCCCATGCCGCCATGCACCTGTATGCCCAGCGACGTCACCTCATTGGCTGCTTCGGTACAAAAGCCCTTCACCACCGGCACCATGTATTCATACAGCGCCTGGCTGGACTGCCGCACAGCCTCGTCAGGATGCGTGCGGGCCCGGTCACTGGCTGCCGCCGCCGCATAAGCCAGCGCGCGTCCACCTTCGGTCAGGGCACGCATGGTCAGCAACATGCGTTGCACATCAGGATGGTGCGCGATGGTAACGGGCCCATCCGAGCCCGTCACAGCCTGGCCTTGCACACGTTCGTGCGCAAACGATGTGGCCTGCTGCAGGGCGGCTTCGGACACGGCAATACCCTGAATGCCCACAGCATAGCGGGCTGCGTTCATCATGATGAACATGTATTTCAGGCCTTCGTTTTCCTTGCCAATCAGGTAACCAACAGCGCCCTCGCCTACCTCACCTTTTCCTGAACCGTACAGAAGCTCGGCCGTGGGGCTGCCATGAATGCCCAGCTTGTCTTCGATGGACGCGCACCACACATCGTTGCGCTTGCCCAGCGACCCGTCGTCATTGACGAGCACTTTGGGCACCAGGAACAGCGAAATGCCTTTGACACCCTTGGGCGCATCGGGCGTACGGGCCAGCACCAGATGGACGATGTTCTCGGCCATGTCGTGTTCGCCATACGTAATGAAAATCTTTTGTCCCGACAGCCGATACGTGCCATCGTCCTGGGGCACCGCCCGGGTGGCTACCTGGGCCAGGTCAGACCCCGCCTGCGGTTCGGTCAGATTCATCGTGCCGGTCCAGCGCCCTTCCACCAGCGGTGGAATATACAGTTGCTGCTGCTCGGGGGACCCAACCATGGCCAGTGCCTCAATCACACCGTCGGTCAGCAGCGGACACAGCGAGAACGACAGATTGGCTCCGTTGATGCTTTCGGTTGCGCATGAGGCCACAACCTTGGGCAAACCCTGCCCGCCCAGTTCAGCTGCATGGTTAAGGCCCTGCCAGCCGCCCTGGCCAAACCCGGCAAATGCCTCTTGAAACCCGGGTGATGTCGTGACGTGGCCATCCTTGCATTGGGCGGGATGCGTATCGCCCTTGCGATTCAGCGGTGCAATTTCTTGTTCGACAAACCGCGCGTTTTCGTCCAGCACAGCGTCGACCAGATCCGTGGACAGATCGTCATTGGCGGTCAGGCTAATGATCTCGTCAAGACCGGCCAGTTCGTTCAGGACGAATTTCATGTCCTGAGTAGGTACTCGATATTCCATGCAACTCTCCAAAAAAAACCCGCAAGCCATGAGGCATGCGGGCTGCTTAAGCTGTGCCGGCAGCTGGCCTGACCCAAAGTGAGAGGGCCAGCTGCTGTGCAAATTTAAAGGGCTTCGGTCAGTTCGGGAAGCACTTCGAACAAGTCAGCCACCAGCCCGTAGTCGGCCACCCCAAAAATGGGTGCCTCGGGATCTTTGTTGATGGCGACGATGACCTTGGAGTCCTTCATGCCCGCCAGGTGCTGGATGGCACCAGAAATGCCCACGGCAATGTACAGCTGAGGGGCAACAATTTTTCCGGTCTGGCCAACCTGCCAGTCGTTGGGCGCATAGCCGGCATCGACTGCTGCGCGGGAAGCGCCCAGTGCGGCGCCCAGCTTATCGGCCAGGCCATCAAGCATCTTAAAGTTCTCGGCGCTGCCCAGCCCCCTGCCGCCGGAAATGACCACACTGGCGCTGGCCAGGTCGGGGCGGTCGCTCTGAGCGATTTCGCGTCCGACAAAGCTGGACAGACCCGAGTCCTCAACGGCATCGATAGTTGTCACCTCGGCACTGCCGCCCTGATCGGCAACGGCATCGAACGAGGTGGTACGCACGGTAATGACCTTGACGGTATCCGAAGACTGCACGGTGGCCATGGCGTTGCCCGCATAAATGGGCCGCACGAAGGTATCTTCGGATTCAACCGCGCTAATGTCGGAAATTTGAGCGACATCAAGCTGTGCGGCAACCCGCGGGGCGGTATTCTTGCCGGCTGCCGTGGCGGCAAACAGGATGTGGCTGTATTCGCCGGCCACTTCCAATACCTGGGCGGCCACGTTTTCTGCCAGGCCGTCGGCCAGGGAGGAACCATCGGCGTGCAACACCTTGCTGACACCGGCTACGGCAGCAGCCTGTGAGGCGACCTCGGCGGCGTTTTCGCCGGCCACCAGAACATGTACGTCGCCACCCAACTGTGTGGCGGCTGCCACCGTGTTAAGGGTTGCGGCATTAAGCTGCGAATTATCGTGTTCGGCTACGACCAGTATCATTTACACCACCTTCGCTTCATTCTTGAGTTTGTCGACCAACGTTGCCACATCGGGCACGACCTCGCCGGCGGATCGTTCGGCCGGTTCGGTAACCTTGAGCGTCTTGAGCCGCGGCGTTACATCAACACCCAGATCTTCGGGGCTAAATGTATCCATGGGCTTTTTCTTGGCCTTCATGATGTTGGGCAACGTGACGTAGCGGGGCTCGTTAAGGCGCAGGTCGGTTGTAATGACTGCCGGCAATTTGAGCGCCACCGTCTCGAGCCCGCCATCGACTTCGCGTGTGACCTGAACGCTGTCATCGGCCACGTCGACCTTGCTGGCAAACGTTGCCTGGGGCCACCCCAGTAGCGATGCCAGCATTTGCCCGGTCTGGTTGGCGTCATCATCAATGGCTTGTTTGCCCAGAATGATCAGCTGGGGCTGTTCTTTATCGACCACGGCCTTGAGCAGCTTGGCTACCGCCAGTGGTTGCAGATCCTGATCGGTTTGCACCAACGCCGAACGGTCAGCACCGATCGCCATGGCAGTACGCAGTGTTTCCTGACACTGGGCCACACCACACGACACGGCAACGACTTCGGTGACCACCCCGGCCTCTTTCAGGCGCATGGCCTCTTCAACCGCGATCTCATCGAACGGATTCATGGACATTTTGACGTTGGCGATATCCACATCGCTTTGGTCAGATTTGACGCGCACCTTGACGTTGAAATCAACCACGCGTTTGACAGGTACCAATACCTTCATCGAACGTTCTCCGGGATAACAAAATAGCAACTGATCTTGCGTATTCTACAACTTTGACAGCGCCCTGACGTGCGCCACAACGCTTCGCCCCAATGCCGACAGCTCATAACCGCCTTCCAGCATGCTGACGATACGGCCTGAAGCGGTCTGGTCGGCCATGGTAACAAGCTGATCCGTGATCCAGGCATAGTCGGCCTCGACCATACTTAACTGGCCCAGCTCCTCTTCAACATGAGCGTCAAAGCCTGCCGATATAAACAGCATTTGGGGTGCAAATTCGTACAGGCGGGGCAGCCAGACATCGCGGACCAGATCACGGACATCCGTGCCTGGCGTGCCCGCCGGCACGCCGGTATTGAGCATGTTGGGTGCCGGGGGGTCATGACGCGTACCCGGGTAAAATGGATGCTGGTAAAAGCTGCACATCAGCACGCGCTGGTCGTGCGCAAACGCGTCTTCGGTGCCGTTGCCATGATGCACATCGAAATCAATGACGGCCACACGCTGCAACCCCCAACTTTCAAGCGCGTACGCCGCCGCCACGGCAATATTGTTATAGAAGCAAAAGCCCATGGCCTTGTCCGGCGTGGCGTGGTGGCCAGGTGGCCGAACCGAGCAAAATGCCGCTCGCTGCTTACCAGCCATGAGCGCGTCCACCGCATCCAGCCCTGCACCGGCGGCTACCCTGGCGGCAGCCAGCGTTTGCGGATTCATAATCGTATCGGGGTCAATGGCATGAAAGCCATTAACAGGCGCCTGACTACTGAGCGCCTTCAGGTAGCCGGGGGTGTGTACACGCAGCAGGTCGTCCTGGGTAGCCTCACGGGCTGTATGATGCTGCACGAAGTCTATGAGGCCCGATGCCAACATCTGGTCATCAATGGCGTCCAGCCTGGCTGCCGACTCGGGATGCCACTGCCCCATATCGTGCAGACTGCAAGTGGGATGAGTAATATACAGGGTGTCCATGAGGAGAAGTATGTTCAGACCAACTCAGTTACTTGGGCTAGTCTTGGCCATTAGCCTGTTAACCGGATGTGCCACCCGCACACAGGCCGATTCAGAAGCCGACCAGGACGCAACCACCACATTAGCAGACACCAAAGACCAAAGCTGCTGCGACAAACCCGAACCGACCCGGTCGGGCTATTTGCCGGACAAGCCCGCCCAGCCTGCTGCGCCGTCCATCAAGGCCGGACAATCGCAAGCCACTGCATCGGGGTTTGTACAGGAAGACGGCAGCCTGAAGCCTGACATACAGGCTTACGCCGACGAGGTGTCCCGAACCAGAAACATACCACAGCCGCTGGTCGAACAGCTACTGCAGTCGGCCGTCTATAACAAACAGGCAGCCAAGTTGATGTCGCCATCCAAGACCCGGGTGCGCCCCAGCTGGGTCACCTACCGCAAGCGGTTTGTCGAGCCCATCCGTCTCAAAGCCGGCAAGCAGTTCTGGCAGGAACATGCCGAGCTGCTTGAACAGGTACAACAGGAATACGGCGTACCGGCCGCCATCATTGTCTCGATTATTGGCGTGGAAACCATTTTTGGCCGCTATACCGGCGACTTCCGTACGCTGGACGCCCTAGCCACCTTGGGTTTTAGACACCCTGATCCGGCACGGCCCAAGCGCAGCCAGATGTTCCGTGACCAGCTGGCCGACTTGATCGAGCTGCACCACAGAGGCTGGCTGGATGCACACACCGTGACGGGGTCTTATGCAGGCGCAATTGGGCTACCCCAATTCATGCCCGGCAGCCTGCGTCGTTTTGCCATTGATGGCGACGGCGATGGCAAAATTGACCTGGAAGGCAGCGTGGAAGATGCGGCGTATTCGGTAGCCAACTACTTGCGGCACCATGGATGGGAGCCCGACCTGCCGGTTTTTGCGCCAGTCAGTATTCCGGACCCTGCCAAACAGCTGGAGACAAAGGGGCTGGAACCCAACCTGAGTTGGCGCAAGCTTCATGAACATGGCGTCAAGACACGCACTGATCAGCACAACGAGCGCTGGCAGGCGCACCGGCTGGGCATGGTCGACCTGGTGGATGAACCCCGCGACACGGTCGAATACCGTGTGGGCACCCCCAACTTCTTTGCCATCACCCACTACAACCACAGTTATTTTTATGCCGCATCTGTTGCCGACCTGGCCCAGCAGCTTGCCAGACAGACGGGTCAGCCAAATATGCCTGTGGACAGGTAACGGTCGCCACGGTCGCACACAATAAACACAATGGTGGCGTTGGTGGCCTCGTGTGCAATGCGCAGGGCCGCCTCCAGGGCGCCCCCCGACGAGATTCCGGCTGAAATACCCTCTTCGGCCGCTAACCGGCGTGCCATGGTTTCAGCCTGGTCCTGCAAAATGGGCTCGAAGCGGTCCACCTGATCGGCATGGTAAATACCGGGCTCGTAGGCTTTTGACCATTTCCGTATGCCCGGAATCTGGGCGCCTTCAGCCGGCTGCGCCCCCACAATCTGGACATCGGCATTGCGGGACCGCAAATAACGCCCTACCCCCATGATGGTGCCCGTGGTCCCCATGGCGCTCACGAAATGCGTCACACGCCCCTGGGTCTGTTCCCATATTTCCGGTCCCGTGGTGTCGTAGTGCGCTTGTGGGTTGTCCTGATTGGCGAATTGGTCCAGCACTGTTCCCTTGCCTTCCTCCTGCATCCTGAGTGCGAGGTCGCGTGCATATTCCATGCCACCCTTGTCTGCAGGCGTCAGGATCAGCTCGGCCCCATAGGCCGTCATGGCGGCACGGCGCTCAGTCGACAGATTGTCGGGCATGATCAGAACCATGCGATAGCCACGAATGGCGGCGGCCATGGCCAGGGCAATGCCGGTGTTCCCGCTGGTGGCTTCAATCAGAGTGTCACCTGGCTGGATATGGCCACGGGCCTGGGCTCCGGCAATCATGGCCAGGGCAGCACGGTCCTTGACCGAGCCGGCGGGGTTGTTGCCCTCAAGCTTGGCCAGCACAACATTGCCGCGCTGAGCGACGGCAGAATCGGGAATGCGTTGCAGCCGCACCAGCGGGGTGCGGCCAATCATGTTTTCAAGGGTGGGATAGGCAGGCATGCGCAAAATCATACACGGGATGCACCCAGGTGCAAACCTGAACCTGACTGCCTTAGGGGTTACTTTTAGCCTGCTTGTCCGCTGATCGGGACGTACCCTTGGCAGCGCCAACCGTCAGGCCGGCCGCCTTCAGGGAGGACAGCTTTTTGGGGCCAATGCCTCGCACGCGCTCCGACAGATCAACCATGGACGCGTACTTGCCTGCCCGGTTGCGCTCCTCAAGGATTTGCTGGGCAGTTTTAGGGCCGATCCCCTTAACAGTTTGAAGCTCCTGTTCGCTGGCCTGGTTGATATCGACCGCCAATACGGTATGCGGCAGCAGCATGGCCGCCAGACCCGCCAGGCTGACTACGAAGACTGCTGTATATTTGCTTGTCCGGGTGCGACTACGACGGCGCCGACGGCGACGTGCCGGCAGTGTGCTGCCCGCTGGGACTGGCTGATCGGTCGAGGCAGGCGCTGGCACGGGCAAATCGGACAGCCGGGTACCGGCAGGCAGCGGGCGGGCGACGGTGGGTTCCATAAACGGATTCATGATGACGACTCCTTGCGTGAGCAGGGGATATTCCCTGCCATCATGATGCCGTCAAGCCCTGCCGCAAACCAGCGTAAACGTCAATTCTATCCGTACGTAAGCGCGCGTACCGACAAAATGATCAGACCTGACCCCTGCTGGCCAGCACATCAATGTAAGCGCCCACACCCGACGCCACATCACGAAACGGCTGCTTGTACCCTGCGGCCCGCAACTGGGTCAGATCTGCCTGGGTATGACTCTGATAGCGGCCCTTGAGGTCTTCAGGAAATGCCATGTACTGAATCAGGTCTTGTGCAACCAGGTCTGGCAGCTGAAGGTGGGCGCCGTTGGCCTGATCGCGATCAAGGTGGTTGATCACGGCGGCAGCGACATCGTTGAACGGCTGTGCACGGCCGGTGCCGCAGTTGTAGATGCCCGATGGGCCCTCATGCTCAAGAAAAAACATATTGACGTCGACTACATCGTCAATATAGATAAAGTCACGTTCCTGCTGGCCGTCAGCATAGCCATCCCACCCGCCGAACAAACGTACATGGTTATCCGCAATGTACTGGTTGATGTTGTGGCTGGCTACAGAGGCCATCCGGCCCTTGTGCTGCTCGTTGGGCCCATACACATTAAAGTAACGCAGCCCCACCACCGGCGCTGTCAGGCTGGGCAGACTCCGCCTGACCACCTGGTCCATCAGGTACTTGGAATAGCCATAGACATTCAGGGGCAACTCGTTGACAGGGTCCTCGGTATACACCGGTCCGGCACCATACACAGCCGCTGACGACGCATACAAAAACGGAATACGGTTATTTTGGCACCAGTGGAACAGCTCGCGGGTGACGCGATAGTTGTTGTCCATCATGTACCGGCCATCACGCTCGGTGGTATCCGAGCAGGCCCCCTGATGCAGGACGGCTTCGACCCCCTTCAATGCGCCACTGGCCACCTGAGCCCGAAACACATCCTTGTCAATATAATCGGCAATCGTGACGCGTGACAGATTTACGAATTTGTCACCATCCGACAGGTCATCGACTGCCAGAATGTTGGTGTGTCCACGCTGGTTAAGACCGGCAATCAGATTGCTGCCGATAAAGCCTGCCGCGCCCGTGACGATGATCATGTCAAATCCTTGGGTGTGATTACAGAAGTGCCCAGCTTGCCGACCACGACGCCGCCGGCCCGGTTGGCCCAATGCATGGCCTGGGCCCAGTCCAGTCCAGCTGCCCGCGCCACGGCCAGAGTCGCCAGCACCGTATCGCCCGCCCCGGATACATCAAATACCTCGTGGGCAAAAGCGGCCACGCTTTCCGTGCCGCTGGCTGTGAACAGGGTCATGCCC
>DAHVSI010000266.1 GCA_027324645.1 Castellaniella sp.
ACGTTGCACACCCGGCATACGCCCATGGGCGAGCAAGCCCTTGCGGACCATGCAAGCTCATTGTCACAACATGGGCTGGCAAGTGCCACGCCGTCTGACACCGTCGATACCGATTCGCTTGTACGCCAGGGCAGTATTGGCCGCTCCCTGAACAGCCCGCACTGGAATCAGGCGTTTGGCCAGCAAGTCACTTCGCTTGTACGCATGAACAACGAGGGCAGCCAAACCGCCCAGCTGCGACTGGATCCCCCAGAACTTGGCCCGTTGCGCGTGACCATCAACCTGAATGACTCGGTCGTCCAGGCGGTATTCAGCTCGGCACACGCTTCGGTGCGCCAGGCGGTTGAGCAGGCACTGCCCCAGCTGCAACAGCAGCTTGAACAGGAAGGCTTGTCACTGGGCCAGACAAACGTCGGGCAGGAAGGTCAGGCCCAGGCGGACGCCGACAGTGCCCAGGCCCAAGCCTGGCAGCCCAGTTTTACACAAGCCACCGACGCGCAGCCCGACACGGCTGAATCCTCCGACGCGCCCATCCAGGAAGCGCCCCACAAACCCGCCCCCGACGCCCTGGTCGATACCTTTGCTTGACTGCTGCTGCCGTGCGTGCCCGCATGGCATTTGCAAAGAGCAGATCTGCCTGTATTTCAACGTGCTTTTCGGGCTGATCCGGCAGGCCGATATCGGGCACAATACAGCTCTGTCGCGTCTTTATTGTTTCTCTGGTTGATTGCATGGCCACCACCCCAGCATCCGGCAAGCTTGCCCGTTTCTTTCTTAACCTGTTCGCGGCCGTGCTGCTAATCACCGCCAGCGTGGCTGCCACACTGTACTTGCAAGACCGCTTTGATCTGCGCGCCGCAACCACTGAAACGCCAGAGCCCGCCATTGCCGAGCCCCTGTTTATATCGCTCGACCCCTTTACCGTGTCATTGCGTGACGAGGATGGCAGCCACGTTCTGTACACGGGCATTACATTGCGCGTCAAGGACGAACGGTCACGCGACATGCTCAAGGACTATATGCCCGAAGTGCGCGATCGGGTGTTGCGTACCCTGACACAGCAAAGCACCAGGCAAATCCAGGCGCCCGATGGCCGTGAGGTGATTGCCGACCAGCTGCAGGAAGTGCTTACCAATCCCTTCCAGCCCAATCCGGAAGGCCCCGCCATCACCAGCGTATTATTTACGGCTTACGTGGTGCAATAATGCAATGAGTTACCAAAGCATGCTTTCCCAGGACGAGGTTGATGCGCTGTTAGCGGGCGTGTCAGGCGAAGAGTCCGATAACGCGGCAGACAAGGAAGATGCTGCCGGCGTACGGCCCTACGACCTGAGCTCCCCCGATCGCGTGGTGCGCCATCGCATGCAGACCCTGGAGCTCATTAACGAGCGGTTTGCCCGTCGGCTGCGTAACGCACTTCTGGCCTTCATGCGCCGCAACGCCGATATTACCGTTGGTGCCATACGCATTCTCAAGTACTCGGATTTTGAGCGTAACCTGCCCGTGCCCAGCAACCTTAATATGGTGTCGCTCAAGCCGTTGCGGGGCGCAGCACTATTTACGTTCGACCCCAGCCTGCTGTTTCTGATTATTGACAGCCTGTTTGGCGGCCATGGCCGCTATAACACCCGTATCGAGGGCCGCGACTTTACCACCACCGAGCAACGCATCATTAGACGGTTGCTTGATCTGACGCTGGAAAGCTACGGTGACGCCTGGGAGCAGGTGCATCCCATCGAGTTTGAATATATTCGCTCGGAAATGCACACCAAGTTTGCCAGCATCAGTAGTGGCAATGAAATTGTCGTAGTTTCATCGTTTCACATCGAGCTGGGCAGCAATGGCGGCAGGCTTAACATTTGTCTGCCCTACTCCATGATCGAACCCGTGCGCGACCTGCTGACACGGCCATTGCAAGATACCGCCGCCAACTCCATTGATCAGCGCTGGACGCAACAGCTGTCGCACCAGATCCGCAGTGCCGACGTACAGCTTGCCGCCGAGCTGACCCACATTGATAGTACTGTGGCGCAGCTCATGAAACTGCGCAAGGGCGATATTCTGCCCGTCGAAATCCAACCTGAAATCACTGCCAATGTCGATGGTGTGCCAGTGCTCGAATGCACGTATGGCACGTCCAATCATCGTTATGCCCTGCGTGTCAGCAAACTGCTTGCCAACAATGAGCACGAACTGACGCAGGCACTGAATGCCAAGAAACCATGACTGATTCCACAAAAGACGACAAAACTCCCAACGATGCCCCGAAGCAGGATCAGGATGCACTGGCCGATGACTGGGCAGCAGCGTTGTCCGAACAGCACGCCAATAAAGAAGATGGCAACCAGGCCAAGGGGCTTGCCGAGCCGGACAGCCAACCAGAAGACTCGGCTGACCCGACCGGCGACGACCCGGCTGGCGCTGCTGAAGACGACTGGGCCGCGGCACTGGCGGAGCAAACAGCCGCCAGTAATGCCCAGGCGGACGACAAACAGGCTGAAAGCCGTGCCAAACCGGCCCCTGACCTGTTCCAGCCCCTGTCGGGCGACCCCAATGCCACCGAGAGCGATATTGACATGATCCGGGACATCCCGGTTCAGATGTCAGTGGAACTGGGTCGCACGCGCCTGACCATACAAAACATCCTGCAACTGGGCCAGGGCTCGGTGGTCGAGCTTGACGGCCTGGCTGGTGAGCCCATGGACATTTATGTCAATGGCTACCTGATTGCACAGGGCGAAGTCGTCGTTGTAGACGATAAGTACGGTATCCGCATCACCGACATCATCACTCCCTCAGACCGTATTCAGCGGCTGAACAACCGACGCTGATCATGACCGAAGCGGCAATGCTGCGTGTTGCAGGCAGCCTGGTCCTGGTCATCCTGGCCATGCTGGTGGCAGTGTGGCTGGCGCGACGGCAAGGCTGGCTGCACGGTGGCCGCTCCGAAACGATAAGCATGCAGGGTATGCGTCGCATCGGACCCCGGTCTCATATTGCCATTGTATCGGTCGAAGGAAAACGCCTGGTTCTGGGCGTGACCCCCACACAAATCAACCTGCTGCATACACTTGACCAGGAACCGGACACAACGGCGACCGTCACGCCAGTGGCCGGCAGCAACGCGGCACCTGCTGAAAGCACGACGGAACAATCCAGCAGCCGGTTTCGGAAAATACTCAAGAGCAAACTGGTCTGGTTGCTGCTTCCTGCGCTGCTGTTGCTGCCGCTGCTGCCTGATACGGTATTGGCGCAAACCAGTTTTCCGGCCCTGACGGCAAGCCCTGCTGGTGAGGATGGCAGCCAGACCTGGTCGCTCAGTGTCCAAACGCTGGTTTTGCTGACCATGCTGTCTTTTCTGCCGGCCGTGTTATTGACCATGACCGGGTTCACCCGCATCGTCATCGTCCTGGGGCTGTTGCGCAACGCCATGGGCACCGGCGCCTCGCCCCCCAATTCCATTCTGATTGGCCTGGCGCTCTTTCTGACGTTTTTTGCCATGTCGCCCGTTTTTGATCAAATCTACACGCAGGCCTGGCAGCCCTTGAGCGATGGGCAGATAGAGATGCAGGAAGCCCTGGAGCTCGGAGCCGAACCGTTACGCGAATTCATGTTGCACCAAACGCGGGAAACAGATTTATCCATGTTCGCCAATATGGCAGGGATTAACGAACTCGACTCTCCAGAAGAGGTACCCCTGCGCGTGCTCATCCCCTCGTTTGTGACCAGCGAGCTCAAGACCGCCTTTCAAATCGGCTTTACGATCTTTATTCCTTTTCTGATCATTGATCTGCTGGTTGCCAGCACCCTCATGTCCCTGGGCATGATGATGGTGCCGCCCGTAACCATTTCGCTGCCATTCAAGCTGATGCTGTTTGTGCTGGCCGACGGCTGGCATCTATTGCTTGGCTCCCTGGCACGAAGTTTTTATCAGTAAGCCATCAAGGTACGCTATGACTCCTGAAACGGTGATGTCTTTGACTTACGCAGCCCTGAAGGTTGCACTATCGATGGCCGGCCCCATTTTGCTGATCACCCTTTTGGTGGGCCTGACCATCAGTATTTTTCAGGCGGCAACACAGGTCAACGAAATGACCCTGTCGTTTATCCCCAAGCTGCTCGCCGTGGCCACAACCATTACTTTGCTTGGCCCCTGGCTCATTGCCACCATTGTGGACTTCATGCGCGAGCTGCTGGAAGGGATACCGGGGCTTGTGGCATGATGCCTGTTTCGTACGCGCCTCATGGTTGATGTCGACCTGGACCTGCTATACGGCTGGATGAATGCGTTCATCTGGCCGTTTGTCCGTATCCTGGCGCTAGTCGGGACCGCCCCTCTGTTTGGCGAGTCGTCTATCCCTGTCCGCGTCAAGGTTGCCTACGCTGTGGGGATCACCATCGTGATCACCCCGGCCCTGGGTCCGATGCCCGATCTGCCCACAGGCTCCTGGGCCAGCCTGGCGCTTATTTTGCAACAAATCCTGATTGGCATCTCCATTGGCTTGGTCATACGGGTTGTTTTTGGGGCTGTTATCACTGCCGGCGAATTCATCGGCCTGCAGATGGGCCTGGCATTTGCCTCATTCTTTGACCCGGCCACCGGTGCCAACACGGCTGTACTGTCACGTCTGATGAACGTTGTGGCCATGCTTCTGTTCCTGGCGCTGGATGGCCACCTGATCGTGATTGGCGCCCTGGTCAACACGTTTCATGTGCTGCCCATTACGGCCGATCCAACGCTGGACCCGGAGGGCTGGGGGGTTTTGTTTGAATGGAGCGCCCAGGTCATGGTTTCGGGCATGCTGTTGGCCCTGCCGTTAATCATGATTTTGCTGACGATTAGCCTGTCCATGGGTATTCTGAACCGCACGGCGCAGCAGCTTTCGGTGTTTGCCGTGGGCTTTCCCATCAGCCTGATGACTGGGCTGTTGTTGCTTGCAGTGGTATTGCCACAGACCGCGCCGTTCATGACCCAGTTTTTTAATGAAAGCTACGAGACGCTGGCCCGGATGATCTACAGATTAGTGCCAAACGTTTGAGCGGGTGCAGGCTGCTGGGCTGCGGGAGCGGGATGCCCAGACTGGTCTGAAGATGGCTCAGAGGCCGGAGCACTATCCGTGGACTGCACAGGCTGCGCACCCTGCGGTGGCCGTACCACCCCTTGACCGGTTTGCTGCTCGGCAAACGGGACGTTGTTGCTCTTGACCACACGCTGAAACACGCCGTTTTCGTCAAAATACAGCCATAACTCGCGATTAAAGTAGACGGCATCAGGAACCATGGAGGAATGATGCGCCCAGCGTGCTGTGGCAGCGCCATTTTGCTGACGGTATACGTTGGTGGGCTCGGATTTTAGTAAAGTACTGGCTTCTGTCAGCGTTGTCTGACCAGGCGTAAGCAGATCCAGCGATGTGGTGTCAAACGCACTGCCCGACGTGGTGCATGCAGCCGACATGACCAGCGCCGCTAATACACTGCTGCGCCACAGTCCGGACAAGAGAGGTTTTGCCCACCACATGGTTAGCGATTGGCCAGATTGAACATGCTGGTGCCCTGGATCTTGCGAAAGGCCAGCGAAGCCGCTTCAAGCGCCGTCTTGCGTAATTCAAGCTGGGTAGTGGCCTCGTAATAATCCAGGTCTTCAAGGTCGGACAGCTGCTGACGATAGCCCAGAGTACGCATGTCCCCATTGTCATCCAGGGCCTCGATCTCGTTCAGGCGTGCCCCCACAGAGGCGCGCACCGTCAGGACGTTGTCATAATTAATATCCAGACGCTGAACGGCGGACGACAGTACGTTACGAAAATCGGCCTTGGCCACACCGTCAAAATCCTGCTCGGACTTGAGCGACCCGATGATGGTGTCCAGAGTCTTGAAAATGTTCAGGTCATCACCAGCGTCCTTGGTGGACCGGATACTGAAGGTATCGCCAGCTTCAGGCCGACCGGACACCTGAACCTGTACGCCATGGGGCAGCTTGATCAGATTATCTTCACCGGGAGTAAAGGACTGCGTCTCAGTGGCGATTTCATTGTCATTTTGATCCCGTACCGTCACCTCAAACTCATCAGCACCCGTGAATTTAATCTCGTAGCGATAGTCTGGATCCATCTCGGCAGCATCGAACACCGACGGCTTGCTGATCACCCCAGTACCCTGATTTGTGTTGTTGCCAAACGTGTCACCCGCGGCAGTCAGGAACCGCGTGACACCGGGCGTTGCCCGGGCAAAAATATCTGACCCGACGTCGCTGCTGGCCATCTGGCGCGTTTGATCAAGCTGAATATTGCGCTGCTTGTCATCGCCTTCATAGGCGCCCGTGTCGGCATCAAACGGCATGCTGTCGCCTTTTGAACCAGAAAACAGATACTGCCCGTTGCCATCGGTGGCGTTGGCCAGGTTAAGCAGGTTATCGCGAGCGTGCTCCAGCACATTGGCCAACGTCAGCCTATCGGCATCGGCCATGGTGCCGTTACCCGCCTCAACCAACTGAGTTTTAACGTCCTGCAGCAGCGTGGTGACGCCATTGAGGGTATTTTCCTCTGTGCTGAGCTTGCGTTCAGCCACCTCCCGGTTTTCAGCAAAACGCTTGTTCATGGCATGGGACTGGCCCACATTAATGGACTCGGCAGCAGCCAGCGGGTCGTCAGAGGGCGTGACCATACGTTGACCGGTGCCGATTTGCTTGAAGATATGCAGCAGATCGGCCTGCTGGGCATTGATGGCGTTAAGACCGGTCTGAAAATACTGGGCAGAACTGATACGCATGGTGTTTTCCTGAAAACAGTTAGGACCTCAGTCCAAGCACGGTGTCGAACAGCGACGAGCTAACGTCAATCAGTCGCGATGCGGCCTGGAATTGCTGCTGATAGCGATCAAGCTGGACATATTCTTCATCCAGGTTGACGCCGGACACTGCTTGCTGTGCGGCATAGTTTTGCTCGATCAGGCTTTCCTGGGCCTTGAGCGCCGTGCTGTTTTGCTGGGTCATGACCCCGACGCGGTTAACGATTTGCGAGAATGATTCGTTCAGGCTCATGGCGCCGCCGCCCAGAAGCTTTTTGCTTTGCAGCCCAGCCAGTTTGAGCGCGTTTTCGCCGTTGGCGCTGCCAGACCCAGGCTCCCCGGCCGCAATAGCTGCCGGATCGGTGATAGCCAGCTCAATGTCTGCCGCACCGGAACGGGTTGGCTGAATCAGCCAGGAATCTCCCTCCTGAACATCAGCTGCACCCGGCAATGTGATGTCAAGCCCGTCGATGGTCTCGGTACCGCCAGGCTGAA
>DAHVSI010000268.1 GCA_027324645.1 Castellaniella sp.
CCGTCTGGGTGTACTGGAAGGCCCGGGCATTGCGCGAGCAAGAGCAAACGGATGCGGCCGGCAAAATGTTTGCCTCCATTGCTGATGATCTGAACTTTTATGGGCAGCTGGCCAATGAAGAGCTGGGCCAGGCACCGTTTATACCCGATCGGCCGGACCCGGTTACGGACGCCGAACTGAAGCAGGCCCGTGACAATACCGAACTGCAGCGGGCGCTGCACTTATTTGATCTGGGTTGGCGCACTGAAGGTATACAGCAGTGGCACTATACGTTGCGTGGCATGTCCGACCGGCAGTTGCTGGCAGCGGCTGAGTTTGCGCGTGAATCCCAGGTGTTTGACCGGGTGGTCAACACATCGTTGCAAACCAAAGAGGTGATTGATTTTGACCAGCGGTTTGTGGCGCCGTTCTCGGATGTGGTCAATGCCAAATCGCGCGAAATCAATCTTGATCCGGCCTGGGTGTATGGGCTGATTCGCCAGGAGTCCCGGTTTATGACCGATGTCCGCTCGCACGCGGGTGCGGCGGGACTGATGCAGCTGATGCCCGCTACCGCCTCGTGGGTTGCCAAGAAAATCGGTATGACCAATTTCCGGCCGGACTCGGTCAATGACTTTGAGGTGAATACGGTGCTGGGCACCAATTACCTGCGTATGGTGCTTGATCGCCTGGATGGCTCCGAGGTGTTGGCGTCAGCCGGCTATAACGCCGGCCCCAAGCGGCCTATTACCTGGCGCTCGCGCTTGTCTGCGCCGGTGGAAGGTGCTGTGTTTGCCGAAACCATTCCGTTTACCGAAACACGACTGTATGTAAAAAATGTCATGTCTAACGCCGTGTATTACGCCATGATGTTTACTGGCGAGCCACAGTCGCTCAAGCAGCGGCTGGGGACTGTTTCACCCAAACCCGCGGGCAATGCGGGCATGCCCTGATGGCTGATCCGGCAATCAAGGGGCTGCAGGTGTATGTGGTGGGCGGCGCCGTGCGCGATGCCTTGCTGGGCCTGCCACCGGGCGACCGTGACTGGGTCGTGGTAGGTGCCAGCCCGCAAGCCATGGTGGCACGCGGGTTTATTCCAGTGGGTGGGGACTTCCCGGTATTTTTGCATCCGCACACCAAAGAGGAATACGCGCTGGCACGCACCGAGCGTAAGTCAGGGCGTGGGTACCGCGGTTTTACCTTTTATACCGGCAGCGACGTAACCCTGGAAGACGATTTGCGCCGTCGGGATCTGACGGTTAACGCTATTGCGCAAGCGCCTGATGGTGAGCTGATTGATCCGCTGAATGGCCAGGCTGACGTCCATGCCGGGGTATTGCGTCATGTGGGCAAGGCGTTTGTTGAAGATCCGGTGCGCCTGCTGCGTCTGGGCCGGTTTGCAGCGCAGTTTCCCACGTTTGAGGTGGCCGACGAAACGCTAACGCTGGCGCGCAAGCTGGTCACGCAAGGCGAGGTGGATGCGCTGGTGCCCGAACGGGTCTGGCAGGAGCTGGCCAAGGGGTTGATGGCGTCGGCGCCGGGACGCATGCTGGATGTGCTGGAGCAGACTGGTGCGTTGCCTCGTGTGTTGCCCGGCCTGGTGGTGGCTGCTGATACGGCTGAAGAATTGGCCTGCGCGGTGCGTAACGATTTGCCGCTGGCCGGCCGTTTTGCGTTGCTGTGTCGGCATACCCAACCCATTAAACCCTTATGTGAGCGCTTGCGTGTCCCGAAAGCATGCTGCGATTACGCCGTATTGCTGCCACAGCTGCTGCACGATATTGCCCGCCTGGAAGGCGTATCCCCCATGTTGCTCACGGGGCAGGATGCCCAGCATATTCTGGATGCGCTTATGCAAGCTGACGCGCTACGACGCCCTGATCGGTTCTTGGATTTATTGCGAGTTGCGGAATGCGTCAGACCCGTTGCCGTAAGCGCCTGGTCTGCCTATCTGGGGGTGGTGCAGGAAGTGGATGCCGGGGCAGTGGCGCGCACTGTTAGCGAGCCCAAGGCGATCAGGCGAGCCTTGTATCAGGCCCGATTGCAGGCGCTGGTTGATGTGTATTCTGGCGGCTAATTGCCCAGGCTATAACGCATGCCGCCGATCATTGCGCGTAAAGCCACGCAACGGGTAGTCCACCTCCAGTTCGGTGCCAATGGCCAGCACTTTGAACAGTTCACCCATTTCCGCTTCAGACAATAGTTTTTGTACTGCAGACAGGTGCTGTGGTGACTGGTCCGATTCACCCAACACCACCATCAGGTCGGCGTTAAGCAAAAAGTTGGCTTGCGAGGTATAGCCCAGTACTTGTAGCCCGCCTTCCAGCGCGGCATCGGCCATGGCCGTAAAGTCAACATGGGCTGTAATATCCTGCAGGCCTGGCAACACCAGCGGGTCGCTATGGCTATGGTGCCTGAAATGACACATCAGGGTGCCCTGGCTGCGTTGGGGGTGGTAGTACTCCCGCTGCGGAAAGCCGTAGTCAATCAGCAGTGCAGCACCTTGTTTTAACCATTGGCCCATGCCACGTACCCAGGCTTCGGCCTGCAGGTTGATTTCGGACTGGTAGCCTGGCAGGGCAGGCATGCGCGCTGCCACCGCTTCTTGCAGGGGTACACCAGCCGGGCGGTGTCGCCAGGTAAAGTGGCCGGCATCATTGACGCCTACCATGGCTTCTACCAGCGTTGGGGCCTGCGTTGCTGCCGTCGCAGCGTCCGTCGTACTGCTGGGCTGGTCAAACCGGAACAGCTTGACCGGCATGGCATCCAGCACTTCGTTGGCCAGTACGCAGCCACAAAATGAATCGGGCACCTCGTCACGCCATTGCACTTGGTCGCCAAAGTGCTCAAGCCGCTGTTGCTGGCGTTCCCGCAGGTCGGGCGAGACTTCCAGAATGGTGTAGTGTGCATCTATGCCCAGCGCTTGCAGACCGTCCAAAACCGCTTCGGCCAGGGCCCCTGATCCTGCGCCAAACTCAAGAATGTTGGGCGCATCACAGGCGGCAAGCACCTGCTGGATCTGGCGGGCAAGTGTTAGGCCAAACAGGGGGCTAAGCTCCGGTGCGGTAGTGAAATCAACCCCCAGTTTGGTACTGCCCGCAGCGTAATAGCCCAGCCCGGGTGCATACAGTGCCTGGTGCATCCAGTCGTCAAACGGCATCATGCGGTCAGGGCTGGCAGCTACCTGGTCACGCAGCATGTCATAAACAAGCCGCCCGTGGCCGGCGCTGTCCGGGTCTGGGGTGGGCAAGCCTTCGGGTAAGGGTGCTGAGGTGGTGAAATCAGTCATGAGGGTCGGCACGATCCTGCTTGGAGGGGACGTTGGTACGTTGGCGATCAAGTATCACAATACTGCATAGCATGGACACAAGAAAAGAGACCAGCAACCCAAGGCTTAGTGCCACCACGTAGTTGCGCAGGACGATCCACAGCGGAAGCGACAGCAGCAAGCCCGATAAAAATGGACGACGAATCAGCGATTTCATGGGTTAAGCCGAGCCGTGTTCCTTAAGCCACACAGCCGCCTGCCTGAAATGCCCGCAGCCTATAAAAGGCACAGGAGGGCGGTTGGCCGATAGCGGCGAAGGGTGGTTGGATTTAAGCGTCAGGACCGGGCCTGTGGCGTGTGTCTGAATAAGCGGTTCTTTTTGCTGTGCGTGCCGTCCCCACAGCATAAATACTTTTGGTGCCGAAAAGGTCAGAACATGCTGGATCAGTGCGTCGGTAACGGCTTCCCATCCCAGCCCCGAGTGTGATGCGGCCTTGCCTTGCTCTACGGTCAGGGCCGTATTAAGCAGCAATACGCCTTTTTTGGCCCAGTCGCTCAGGTCGTGTTGCCTGCGAGGAGGCCGCTCGGGGAAGTTGTTGTTGCGCTCTTTGAGGATATTGCGCAGGCTGGGCGGGCACGGGACGTTGTCGGGGACCGAAAAGGCCAGCCCATGGGCCTGGCCTGGGCCGTGATAAGGGTCTTGCCCCAGGATGACAACGTTAACGGTATCGGGTGGGGTGAGGTGCAGCGCCCGAAACGGTTCGCCAGGAAAAATGGTGGCGCCTGCCGCCAGGCGTTCGTCAAGCAGCGTGCGCAGTTTGTCCAGGGCTGCCTGGCTTTGCGGGGTTTCCAGGGCAGGTTGCCAGGTCTGTGGAACCCGGTCCAGGTGCCAGTCCAGGCCGTGCACCAGACGGTTGGGCGGCTGCACTGGCTGGTTGGTGGGTGACGTAGCCTGCGTCATGGCGGGTTAGGTGCCAAACAAGTCGTGCAGTGCCTGGCCGGGTTCTTCGGCACGCATGAAGGCTTCGCCCACTAGAAAGGCGTTCACGTTGTGTTCGCGCATCAGCGTGACGTCATCGGGCGTCAGGATGCCGCTTTCCGTTACGACCATGCGGTCATCGGGTATGCGCTCCAGCAGGCTCAGGGTGGTTTCCAGAGAGGTCTCGAACGTATGCAGGTTCCGGTTGTTTATCCCCAGCAACGGCGTGTTCAGTTGCAAAGCCGTGTCCAGCTCTTCGGCATTATGCACTTCAACCAGCACGTCCATGTCCAGCTCGGTGGCCACGGTTTCAAACTCCAGCAGTTCGCCGCGGCTCAGGGCGGCGGCGATGAGCAAGATGCAGTCGGCGCCTAGCGCCCGTGCGGTAACGATCTGGTAGGGGTCTACCATGAAATCTTTGCGTAGCACGGGCAGTACGCATGCGGCGCGCGCTTGGCGCAGGTGGTCGGATGACCCCTGAAAAAACTGGACATCCGTCAGGACGGACAGGCAGGCCGCCCCATGCGTGGCGTACGAGGCGGCTATGTCGGCCGGGGCAAAGTCTTCTCGAATGACGCCTTTGGAGGGCGAGGCTTTTTTGATTTCAGCGATCACGGCAGGTTTGCCGGCGGCCACTTGCTCTTGCATGGCGCGATAGAAGCCGCGTACATCCTGGCGACTTTTGGCTTCGCGCAAGATATCGGCTTCGCTGCGCATTTGGCGTGCCGCCACGACTTCATCGTGTTTGGCCTGAAGGATACGGGCAAGAATATCCGTCATGATGTGTAGTTCCGTGTGTGGGTGCAGAATTCGTCCAGGCGGGCACGTGCCGCGCCGGATGCGATAAGTTCGAACGCCTGTTTGAGGCCTTCTTCCAGGGTGTTGGCCTTGTTGCCTGCATAAATGGCCAGCCCCGCATTGAATCCAACGATATCACGAGCTGTACCGGGGCGGTTTTCCAGAGCATTGAGCAGCATGCTGGCCGATTCGTCGCGGTTGTTAACGCGTATGGTGCGGTTGGACACCATGGCCATGCCAAAGTCTTCGGGGTGGATTTCGTATTCGCTGATTTGGCCGTCTTTGAGTTCGCCTACCAGCGTGGAGGCACCCAATGATGCCTCGTCCATGCCATCCATGCCGTGGACGATCAGGACATGGCGTGAACCCATGCGGGCCAGTACGCGTACCTGAATTCCTACCAGATCGGGATGAAATACGCCCATCAGCTGGTTGGCGGCACCGGCAGGGTTGGTTAAAGGGCCCAGAATATTAAACAGGGTGCGTACACCCAGTTCTTTACGCACGGAGGCCACGTTTTTCATGGCAACGTGATGGGTAGGGGCGTACATAAACCCAATGCCGGTAGCCTCCAGGCAGTCGGCCACTTGCTCGGGCTCGAGCATGACGTTGGCGCCCAAGGCTTCAAGCACATCGGCACTGCCTGATGAGGACGAGGCGCTACGACCGCCATGCTTGGCCACGCGCACGCCCGCGGCTGCGGCCACGAACATGGAAGCGGTGGAAATGTTAAAGGTGCTGGAGCCGTCACCACCGGTGCCGCACAAATCAAGCAGGTTGTCAGGGTCGGCCGCCTTGACGGGTATGGCAAATTCCCGCATGACTTGCGCCGCAGCAGTAATTTCACCCACGGTTTCTTTTTTGACGCGCAGGCCCATTAGCAAGGCCGAAGCGATCTGTGGCGACATGTCGCCACGCATGAGCATGCGCATGAGGTGCAGCATTTCTTCATGAAAAATTTCGCGATGCTCAATGCAGCGTACCAGGGCTTCTGTCGTGGAAATGGTCATCAGGCGTCCTTTGTCATGTCAAGGAAGTTGTTTAGTAAGGTGTGGCCATGCTCGCTAAGGATGGATTCCGGATGAAACTGTACACCGCTGATTGCCAGGCTGCGATGGTGCAGGCCCATGATTTCCTGGTCATCGGTACGGGCCGTGATGGCCAAGCAGTCGGGCAGGGTGGCCGGATCGACAGCCAGTGAGTGGTAACGCGTAACCTTCATGGGCGATGGCAAGTTGGTAAAGACATCGGTCCCGTTATGGGTGATGACCGAGGTTTTACCATGCATGGGTGTGCGTGCGTGGATAATATTGCCCCCAAACGCACAGGCAATGGCCTGGTGGCCCAGGCAAACGCCCAGCATGGGGATTTTGCCCGCAAAGTGGGTGATCACGTCCAGGAGTATGCCGGCGTCCTGCGGACGGCCCGGCCCGGGTGACAGGCAAATGCGGTCGGGTTGCAGCGTGGCAATGTGTTCCAATGTGATGCTGTCGTTGCGGTAGACGCTAACGTCCTGGCCCAGTTCACCAAAGTACTGGACTAGGTTGTAAGTAAATGAATCGTAGTTGTCGATCATTAACAGGCGTGACATGGTGGCTCCCAATAATCAGTAAATGTGGCTGAATGGGCGCGCACCTGGACGGCAGCAAACGGAAAGCTGACGGTGGGCCGGATGCAGCAGTGGTGCAGGAAATGGTAGGGATGAGGCAGGCATAACAGGGGTCTCCGGGTTGAAGGAGCCGCCGTGCCGAAAAGGAAGAGAAATATGCAGCCTTGCCAGTCCGGTACGACGGCAAGGTGCGGTATGAGTGACCACAGCAACGTGCCGCTTCTTAAAAGAAGCGCCACCACTGGTTGTTGCGAAGGGTCACGTCGTTTAAATTCATAAGAGCGTATTCTAACACCAAGCCAGCGCTTTGGCGTTCTGGCATTGCGGCTCGTGGCGCTGGTATACATGTGCTTCTTTTTTAGGGAGTGTGTTCATGCTGTGTCATGTGGTTGGGCAGTGATGGGCGTGGGGCAATGGCTGTATGTGGCCAGCCCGTTATTGTGGCTACCGCAGGCGGGGCTGCTGGCGCTGGCCGTGGCGCGTTTGCAAAGCGGCCATGGTATGGCGGGCTTGTGGGGCCCGGCATTGGGGGTCGCCCTGGTGGGGGCAGTGCGGGCTTGGATGCAGACCCGTGGTCAGCAGTTGTTATTTGATCAGGCCCGGCGCCGCCTGTCTGCATGGCGCAAGCAAACCGTAGCCACGCTGGCCGGGCGCTCTCCGCTGGACCGCCACCGACCCCACGCGGGCCAGGCCGCCAGCGTGATCGCCGAGCAGGCGCAGGCCATTTTGCTTTGGCATACGCGCTATCGCGGCGCGCTGTGGCGCGTGCGGGTAGTCCCGGCTATCTTGCTGGTAGCCGTGTTTTATCAATCGTGGCTGGCGGCGCTGATTCTGGCGGCTGCGGCCCCCATGATTCCGATATTTATGGCTCTGGTTGGCTGGCGAGCGCGTGCGGCCAGCCAGCAGCAGTGGGAACAGTTGGGCGGCATGCATGCTTTCTTGCTGGACCGGCTGCGTGGCTTGCCAACCTTGCGCGCCCTGGAGGCGGTTGCCCACACGGCCAAGCGGCTGCGGCGCAGCAACGAAAGGTTGCGCCGGCGCACGATGCGGGTATTGCGCATTGCCTTTTTATCATCTGCTGTGTTGGAGCTTTTTTCTGCGCTGGGGGTCGCCATGGTGGCGGCTTACACCGGTTTTCATTTGCTGGGTGTGCTGTCATTTGGCAGCTGGGGGCAATCTCTGTCGCTCGGGCAGGCGCTGTTCATCTTATTGCTGGCACCTGCTTTTTTTGACCCGCTGCGTGAACTGGCGTCGGCTTGGCACGACCGGGCCGAAGGGCAGGCGGCCAAGGACGCGTTGCAAGCCATGAACCAGGGTGGTTTGGCGCTGCCCAGTGCGCAGACTGCCGGCCAGCAGCATTTGTCTGCTTCTCCAGCCGTTCAGTTCAAGGGTGTCACGGTGGACCTTGATGATGGCCACACCGGCACCGCCCCAGCGCTGCAGCATTTTGATCTGCAAATTAAGCCAGGGGAGCATGTGGCATTGATGGGCGCCAGCGGTGCCGGCAAGACGCTAGTGCTTTCGGCTTTGGCCGGGCTGATGCCTGTGGCGGCTGGACAAATCAGCGTAGATGGCATTGTTCTGAGCGCTGATACAGCGGCGGGGTTGCGCCGCAATATGGCGTGGATGGGCCAGTCCCCACATATCTTTCAGGGTTCGGTTCAGCATAATGTAACGCTAGGGCGTGCGGTCCCAGATGTCCAGGACGTGGCTTGGGCTATAGATATGGCCGGTTTATCAAGGGTGGCGCAAGCCCATCCCGGCACGTCGCTGGGTGAGGGCGGAGTAGGGTTGTCCGGGGGTGAAGCAGCGCGATTGGCGCTTGCACGCTTTGCCTTGCCGCGGGCAGGCTTGTTGTTGCTGGACGAGCCTACGGCGCATCTAGACGCCAACACGGCGGCCCATGTCATCGAATCCATCTGCAAGCTGGCCCGTGGTCGCACACTGATTGTGGCCACCCACGATGCGTTGCTGGCTGAACGCATGGACCGCGTCGTGATGCTGGACCGCCCTGACGACGCTGCACACAAGAGGGTGGCATGAGCAGGCGGTACTACTCACCCAGGGCCGTGATTGGGCCGTTGTGGCAGGCAATGTGGGCAGGCCGGCACCGTCGCTGGATAGCTGGTGCCCTGCTGGCAGCAGTAACGGTACTGGCGGGAATGGGTCTGCTGGGCTTGGCAGGATGGTTTATTACCGCTACGGCGATGGCGGGCTTATATGCCTCCACCGCCCTGGCTTTTGATGTGTTTATGCCGTCAGCCGGTATCCGGTTGTTGGCGTTGGGCAGAACGGTGTCGCGGTACGCCGAACGGTTAGTCACGCATGATGCAACGCTGGCTGCCTTGGCCCGGCTTCGTCAGACTGTGTTTTTGGCATGGTCAGAACCAGACGGCACTGGCATCAGACGGCATTATCCTGCCCGTGCGCAGTTCCGGCTCACGCATGACCTGGACGCCTTGCAGGACGTTTACTTACGTTTGATGGTGCCGGCCTGTGCGGCACTGGGCGGTATGTTGCTGGCGGCGCTTGTTTTGGGGTGGTTGGCGCCATGGCTGGGTTTACTGCTGCTGGGCTGGCTGGTAGCGTTGGGGGGTGCCATCACGTGGATTCTGTTTCGCCGCTCATGGCGACCGGCTGCGCGCCATGCCTTGCTTACCGAAAGGCTGCGTGCCGGCGCTATTGACTTGGTCTCTGGCCAGACGGAGCTGATCATGGCCGATCAGTTGGAACAACATTGCGCAGGGTTAGAGCGCGTTGACAGGCGGTTGGCCCGGATTGACCGCCGTATGAACCGGCTTGAGGCGCGCGCGGGTGGTGTATATGAGGCCGCCGGCAGCCTGACGCTGGCTGGTGTGCTTCTGGCTACGGGGTGGCTGTTCGAGCAGGGGCATATAGGCCTGCCCTATGTGGTGCTGGCCATTCTGCTGGTTTTTGGCGTGATGGAGCCGTTTGCCGCCTTGCGACGCGGAGCAATGGAGGCTGGACGCATGTGGCTGGCTGCTCGACGGTTATCACCGGCTTGCCGGCCACCCGTGAAAGCGGCGTCAGGCGTCGGCGCGGGTCAGCGTCCCTCCGGCGACAGCGGTAGAGCGTTGACGCTGGGCGATGTGAGCGTGAGGTATCCAGGCAGCAAGGTCAATGCGCTGACGAACGTTTCATTAACCTTGGCAGATCACGAGCGAGTTGCTGTGGTCGGGGCCAGTGGGACGGGCAAATCGACGCTTATAGCGACTCTGGCGGGCGAGCTGGCCGTGCGACAGGGGCATGTGCACAGCAAGCCCAGTGCCTGGCTGTCCCAGCGCACGCATGTGTTTCAGGACACGCTGCGTGACAACCTGCTGGTGGCCAATCCTCATGCTCACGACGACCAGTTATGGCGGGCCCTGCACGATGCAGGGTTGCACGCTTATGTCCAGGCCCTGCCGCAGGGATTGGACACTTGGCTGGGCGAAGAGGGACTAGGGCTGTCGGGCGGTCAATTAAGGCGGCTGGCCCTGGCACGACTGTTGCTGCAGGAGCGTCCGGTCTGGTTGCTGGATGAACCCACCGAAGGCTTGGATGAGGTGACTGCAGCCGATGTGCTGGCACGGCTGGATAGGCGTGGCCGCGATCGTTCCTGGTTGATGGCAACGCACATGAGCCGCGAGGCGGCGCTGGCTGATCGCCTGATCGTCATGGAGGGCGGACGTGTTCAGGCAGTTGTGGAGCGGGGTACCGCTGCCTATGCCGACACACTGGCCACATTGCGCCAGCATCGACCCATTGCGGAGCCGAGTTACTGACGGGGAGGGACTATGGAATTGGACATTGTCAGCTTGTCACGACTGCAGTTTGCGCTGACTGCGCTGTACCACTTCATTTTTGTGCCACTCACCCTGGGGCTGTCTGTGGTGCTGGTCATCATGGAAACCATGTATGTGATGAGCGGCAGGACCGTCTGGCGCGACATGACGCAATTCTGGGGCAAGTTGTTTGGCATCAGTTTTGCGGTGGGGGTGGCAACCGGCATTGTCATGGAATTCCAGTTTGGCATGAACTGGAGCTATTACAGCCTGTACGTGGGCGATGTGTTTGGCGCGCCACTGGCATTGGAAGGGCTGATGGCCTTCTTCCTGGAAGCGACGTTCGTGGGCCTGTTTTTCTTTGGTTGGGACAAGCTGTCCAAGCGTAAACACCTGTTTGTGACCTGGTGTGTGGCGGCAGGCTCCAATTTTTCCGCCCTGTGGATATTGATTGCCAATGGGTGGATGCAAAATCCGGTGGGTGCACAGTTCAACCCTGAAACCATGCGCATGGAAATGACCAATTTCATGGAAACGCTGATGAACCCGGTTGCGCAGGCAAAGTTTGTGCACACGGCCTCCGCGGCGTATGTCACGGCGGCTGTATTTGTGCTGGGTGTGTCGTCCTGGTATTTGCTGAAAGGGCGCCATGTGCAGCTGGCCCGTCGTTCCATGGTGGTGGCGGCGTCGTTTGGCCTGGCGTCGGCCCTGTCCGTGGTGGTGTTGGGGGATGAGAGCGGCTACCTGACCACCGACCACCAAAAAATGAAGCTGGCGGCCATGGAGGGCATGTGGGAGACTGAGCCCGCGCCGGCCCCGTTTACCGTCGTTGGTATCCCCGATAAACAGGCGCGTGAGACACGCTACGCTGTTCAGGTCCCCTGGGTAATGGGCCTGATCGGGACACGCTCATTAACGCGCGAAATCAAGGGGGTCAACGAACTGGTTTCTCATGCTCGGGATCAGATACAGGACGGCATCCAAGCTTACGATGATTTGCAAGATATTCGGGCGACTTATCCTGACGAGGTCGACACGGAGCTGGCGGACAGTTTCAATGAAAATAGCCATGCGTTGGGGTATGCGCTGTTGCTTAAGCGGTATGTGGATGACCCGCGCGAGGCAACCGATGAACACATAGACAAGGCCGCCTGGGATACCGTGCCGGCAGTCGGGCCGTTGTTCTGGACGTTCCGGGTCATGGTGGGGCTGGGCTTTTTCTTTATCTTGCTGACAGGGACGTTTTTTGTCTTGAGCGCGCGGCGGCGTCTGGGTGCCCACCCGTGGTTGCTGAAAGTGGCATTGTGGTCCATTCCGCTGCCTTTTTTGGCGGCAGAGTGTGGCTGGATTGTGGCCGAAGTGGGACGCCAGCCCTGGGTGATTGAGAGTGTGTTGCCTACAGCGGTGGCCGTGTCCAACCTAAGCCCGCAACACGTGCTCATGACCATCATCGGTTTTGTGCTGATGTATACGATTTTATTGATCATTGCCGTGACGCTGTCGTTGCGAGTGGTTCGCAAGGGGCCGGCAGAAGAAACGTCTGACACGGGTTAAGGAGGCATCACCATGATATTGCATGAGCTGATTGCTTACGATGTATTGCGGCTAATCTGGTGGGGCTTGCTGGGGTTGCTGCTGGCGGGTTTTGCGGTGGCCGACGGCTATGACCTGGGTACGCAGATGTTGCTGCCCTTTGCAGGGCGCACCGATCTGGAACGACGCACAGTCATTCAAAGTATCAGCCCTATATGGGAAGCTAATCAAGTATGGCTGATCTTGGGTGGCGGCGCTATTTTTGCGGCGTGGCCGCCCTTGTACGCGGTGTCATTTTCGGGGTTTTATCTGGCTATCTTTCTGATGCTGTTTGCCCTCATACTGCGCCCGGTAGCCTTTAATTTTCGTGACCATGACAACAACCCTGCATGGCAGGCCATGTGGGACTGGGCGTTGTTTATCAGCGGTTTTGTGCCCGCGGTCATTGCCGGCGTGGCGCTGGGCAATGTGTTGCAAGGTGTGCCGTTCCATATCGAGCACGATATGCAGATTCATTACGATGGCACGTTGCTGCAATTGCTGAACCCCTATGCCTTGCTGTGTGCGGCTGTCTCTGTTGCCATGCTGGTGACGCATGGTGGTGCGTGGATACAGTACAAGACGCAGGGTGTGGTGGCGCAACGGGCCAGTCGATGGGGCATGACTGCCGGGTTTCTGACTACGGCGCTGTATGCCTTGGCAGGGGTGTTGTTGGCGCACACTATACCGGGCTATGCCGTGACCAGCGAGGTCAGCACCACGGCTGCGTCCAGCCCCCTGTTAAAAGAGGTGGTTGCCCAAGAAGGCGCCTGGTTTGCCAATTATGAGGCATGGCCCGTATTGTGGTTGGTGCCTGCTGTGGGGCTGGCCGGGCCTGTGCTGGCCGCGTTGTTTATCATGGCAAAGCGGCCCATGCTTGCGTTGGTTACAAACGCTGTGGGCATTGCCGGCATGATCACCAGCGTCGGGGTGTCGTTGTTTCCATTCATATTGCCGTCGTCTGCCAGTCCCGATGCCAGCCTGACGGTGTGGGACGCATCATCCAGCCACTTGACGCTGTTTGTCATGCTGGTGGCCATGGCTATTTTCATGCCGCTTATTTTGGTCTACAGCAGTTGGGTATTTGCCGTGTTGCGTGGCAAGGTTGATGTGGAGTCTCTTGAGAAAGGTTCCGACCATGGCTATTGATGGCCGCGCCACTGACGCACAGGTACAGGAGAAACGGTGATGTGGTATTTTGCGTGGATATTGGGCTTGCCCTTGGCCATCGCCTTCGCGGTACTCAATGCCATGTGGTTTGAGCTCATGGAAGACGATAAGACCCGGCGCGACCGGCTGCAATAGCCGGGCGCCGTGATCAGCTAGTCCAGGCGCAGGCGTCAGATGGGTTCGTCCAGACCTGCCTGGACCTGTTCGGCTGCTCGCAGCACGGCGCGTGCCTTGGCCTCGGTTTCCTGCCACTCGGCTTCGGGTTGCGAGTCGGCCACAATGCCGGCCGCTGCCTGCACGTGCAGCATGCCGTCTTTGATCACTCCGGTCCGGATGGCAATGGCCAGGTCCATTTCACCCCCGTAGCTCAGGTAGCCGGCTGCACCGCCGTAGACGCCGCGTCGTACCGGCTCCAGCTCGTCAATGATTTCCATGGCCCGCACTTTTGGGGTGCCTGTGAGGGTGCCCGCCGGGAAGGTGGCGCGCAGGACATCAATATTGCTCAGGCCGTCCTGTAGCTCGCCGGTCACGTTCGATACCAGGTGCATGACGTGCGAGTAGCGCTCGATGCCCATGGTGTCGGTGACATTGACAGTGCCGGTTTTGGCTACGCGGCCAACGTCGTTGCGGGCCAGGTCGATCAGCATGACGTGTTCGGCCCGTTCCTTGGGGTCGTTGGTGAGTTCGTCGGCCATCCGGGCATCGTCGATCGGTGTGGCGCCGCGCTTGCGTGTGCCTGCCAGCGGACGAATCGTGACCTGGTGGCTGTCGCCTTCGGCTGTGGTGACTTTGTCCTGCCTGACCAGGATTTCAGGTGAGGAGCCAACCACCTGGAAGTTATCGAAATCCCAAAAGTACATGTAGGGCGACGGGTTCAGTGAACGCAGCGCGCGGTAAAGCGACAGCGGCGCATCACGGAAGGGCTTGGTGATGACCTGGCCAATTTGCACCTGCATGATTTCGCCGTCATGAATGTACTGCTTGGCTTGTTTGACTGCGTCCAGGTAATCGTCTTTGGCAAAGTCGCGCTGTTCATCCGTTTGCAGGCTGGCGTATGCGTACGGGATCACGACCGGGGCACGCAGTTTTTCGCGCAGTTCTTTCAGTCGACGCTTGGCGCGTACGTACGCCTCGGGCGTATCCGGGTCCGCATACACCAGCAAGTAAGTACGGCCGGCCAAGTTGTCCACAATCACCAGTTCATCCACCTGCATCAGCATGATGTCGGGAATATGCGGCTCGGACGTATCAATAGCGGGTTTTGTTGCCTGGCCCAGACTGGGTTCGATGTGGCGTACGGTATCGTAACCAAAGTAGCCGGCCAGACCGCCGGCAAAGCGGGGCAGGCCAGGGCGCAGCGCTACCTTGAAGCGTTGTTGCCAGGCCTCAATGAAGGCCAGCGGGTCGCCTTCATGGGTTTCCGCAATCTGGCCGTCACGTACAACCTCGGTTTTGGTGCCCCAGGACCGGATAAGGGTGCGGGCAGGCAGGCCAATAAACGAATAGCGTCCAAAGCGTTCGCCCCCCACAACCGACTCCAGCAGGCAGGTATTGCGTCCGCCCTCAGGGCCGCTGTGGGCCAGCTTGAGGTAAATAGCCAGCGGAGTGTCCAAGTCAGCGTAGGTTTCAGCAATCAGCGGGATGCGGTTATAACCCTGTGCGGCCAGCGCATTAAATTCTATTTCTGTCATGACGGTCTCTGTAGGTCTGGTCAGGCCGGAGCACCATAATACAAAAAGCCCGGCCATGTAATGAATGGTTCCGGGCTAAGGTAACTATGCTTGTTGGCGCCAACGATACCGATTGTGCTGACGCCGGGAGGTGCAGACCCCTACCCGGAACACGAACGCCACCAGCACCAGTACGTGGCGCAGGGCGTGATGGTCGGATAGGCAGTGCTTTTCATGCCGGCCAGTATACACCGGTTGCAGCTTCGTACACGCTGTTGACGATAGCTGTTGGCTTTAACGTGTTGATATCCACCCCCTGGTTGTAGCCATAGGGCACCAGCAATACGGGCATACCGGCCGCTTTGGCGGCCCGCGCATCATTGACCGAATCACCCACCATCACGGCGTTGACCGGGGCCACGCCCAACTGCTCGCACGCGTATTGCAACGGCAGTGGATGGGGTTTTTTGTGTGAGCAGGTATCCCCAGCCACGACCACATCAAAATAAGGGGCAAGCCCAGACTGCTCCAGCAACGGCTGGGCAAAGGCCATGCTTTTATTGGTGACCACGGCCAGGCGCACGCCTGTCTGTTGCCAATGCTGCAGGCCGGCCACCACGCCCGGATAGACGGTGCTGTGCTGGCCATTGACTGCATGGTAGTGCTCAAAAAACTGTTCCACGGCACTGTCCAGATCGGGCATGGGCCTGGCCGGTGTTGCTTCATGGGCAACGTGGGCCAGCAAGCGCGTCATCATGTCACGCGAACCCTTACCTACAAAATCGGCCAGCTTGCCGTGCGGCCGTGGTGGTAAGTCGTGTTCCTGCAAAAACTGGTTGGCCGCCAGATCCAGGTCGGGCAGTGTGTGCATGAGGGTGCCATCCAGGTC
>DAHVSI010000002.1 GCA_027324645.1 Castellaniella sp.
GGCAACCCTAGTCAACAGCGGGCAACCCGCCACACGCTTATCAACGTACTCGAGGTTGTGCTGCGGTTGGCTCACCCCATCATTCCGTTCATCACCGAAGAGCTATGGCAGAAAGTGGCTGTCGTGGCCGGCAAGCTGGCACCACAAACAACCGACAGCATTTCCGTGCAGCCCTATCCGCTAGCCGATGACAGCCTGATCAACCCAACGGCAGAAGCAGCCATGGAGACACTCAAGCAACAGGTTGATGCCATTCGGGCGTTGCGCAGTGAAATGAACCTGAACCCAGGCCAGCGCGTGCCGCTGATTGCCCGGGGGGAAACAGCCACGTTGCAAGCCAACAGTCCTTATCTGAAGGCATTGGCACGGCTTGAAGAAGTGCAGATTGTCGACACGCTGCCGCAAATTGGTGCACCCGTTCAGGTGGCCGGCGACGCGCAACTGATGCTGCATGTGGAAATTGATGTCGAGGCAGAAAAGGCCCGCCTGGGTAAAGAAATAGCGCGGCTGGAAGCCGAAAAAGCCAAGGCTCAGGGCAAACTTGCCAACAAAAACTTTACTGAGAAGGCGCCCGCTGCAGTTGTCGAGCAGGAAAAATCGCGGCTGGCTGAGTTTGAAAAAACGCTGTCACGGGTACGTGAGCAAGCCGACCGCCTGAACCAGTAAGATGGTACCCAGCCGTACCAGCCCGGCCCGGTAGTAACCAATCAGTCGCTATCGGGCCAGTCTGCCACAGCCTCACAACGCTTCAGGCATGCTTCGTCATGGGCAGATAACAACCCCTGCTGTCGTGCGGCCCTGATCAAATCGGGACGCCGCTCAAGCGTCAGGCCAAGCGATGCCTTGCGACGCCAGGCATCGATGCGAGCATGGTCACCCGAAGACAATACATGGGGCACACCGTGGCCCTGCCAGGTTTCCGGACGTGTGTAATGCGGATGGTCCAGCAAACCCGATAGGCCGGTATTGAACGAATCCTGTGGCGCCGATTGCGCATGGCCAAGTACACCCGGCAACAAGCGCACAACACTATCCATCAACGCCATGGCCGCGATTTCTCCGCCAGACAGCACAAAATCGCCAAGAGAAATTTCGTGGGTGACATGATGATCAATAAAACGCTGGTCAATGCCCTCGTACCGGCCACAGACCAGTATGCCGCCCGCGCCCCGGGAGAGACGCTGCGCCTCTGCCTGATCAAAAGATTGCCCCGCCGGGCTAAGTAAAATCACCGGGAGTGCCTGCGTCTGGCGCTGTTGCTTGATATCGTTCACCGCCCTGGACAACGGCTCAGCCATCATGACCATACCCGGCCCACCCCCGTAGGGGCGATCATCAACGGTACGGTGAACATCAGTGGCATAGGCCCGTGGGTTCCATGTCTGCATGGTCCAGACGCCCCTCTGGTGCGCCCGACCGGTGACGCCCTGCTCGCGCAGCATTTCAAACATGCCAGGAAAAAGAGTGACGACGTCAAAGCGCATGGTGAAGTCCGGACAGCCCTGCCCTAAAGCAGACTGAAAGCCTTGCAGACCGCAAAGCGTTAATCGATAGGCCAGTTGCTGGCAATTCGTTGTGCAGCCAGGTCAACAGAGTGCACATGCGCAGCCACAAACGGCACCAGTTCTTCCACAGGCCTGCCTTTGGGCGTGCGCACCATACCAAGCGTGCCGTCTGCCTGCGATTGCATTCGATGTACGTGCAAGACAGCGTGAGCACCGTTGTCAGTCACATCGGACACAACGCCGATCAATGCTTCCTGGCCTGACTGATCAAGGCCATACACCTGGCAACCGATCAGGTCGGTCCAGTAATACTCGTCCGGTTCGGCCTGCGGGAACAATGAACGAGACACCCACACCGTATGGCCTTTAAGCAGCTGGGCGTCCTCGCGATTATCTATGCCATGCGCCCTTGCCACGAGATATTTGCCATGCGTGCGTGCACGGCTGATAACAAGCGGACGAAAAACGCCTGCCCCGGAAACGGAAGCAGGCGTACGAATCCACCAATTGGTAGCGGAAAGCAAGGTATTGCCTTGCTGAGCGTGGGAATGAATGCGAATCCATCCGCGCACGCCATAAGCGCCCGCAATCCGGCCTAGTTCGACCAGATCAGCAGGCTGCTGTCCGACAACTGATGGCGCACCAGACACGGCGATAACCGTGTAATGGCTCAGGCAGCGTCGGCAACCTTGGCCGCGTACTGCTTGACAATGCGCGCAACGGCGGGTGACACCTGTGCGCCATTGTCTTTCCAGTACTGCACACGGTCTAGCTGAAGACGCACGCTTTCGTGGCCTTCGCCAGCTAGCGGGTTATAAAACCCCAGGCGCTCAATGAAACGGCCGTCGCGGCGATTACGTGAATCAGCAGCCACAACGCTGTAAAACGGGCGCTTTTTTGAGCCACCGCGACTAAGACGAATCACAACCATGAATGGTCCTTAAATAAAATCTGTTCTTAAAGGAAAGCACAAAATTATAGCACCCCTTTAAATAGAACAGCAAGGAAGTCAAGCTTCTACTGCTTCCAGGGGGGTCAGTACCGTTGCATTTTCACGCGTTGCCAAATACTCAGGGCGTGGTGCCAGTCCGTACTTGGGCGTACTAAGCATATTTTCGACACTGTTGTACACCATGAAGACGTTAGACCGTGCCCATGGCGACAAGTTGCCGGAGGAAGCATGCATGGTGTTGCAGTCGAAGAAAATGACGGTTCCGGCAGCCCCTGTTGCCGCTTCAATACCGCCCTGATCGACCAGCATGCTCAGGCTCAATGGATCGGGTACCCCAAACTCCTGCTTCTTAAGCGACGCTTTGTAATGCTCATCAGGGGTTTCACCTTCGCAGGAAATAAATTGCGTATGTGAACCCGGGACCAGCATCAAGGGGCCGTTGCAGGCATTGTTATCAGTCAGCAGGATGGAACAGCTTAATGCCCGCATGGCAGGCATACCGTCCTCGACATGCCAGGTTTCAAAGTCAGAATGCCAATAGAATTCCTTGCCTTTGAACCCGGGCTTGAAGTTGACGCGAGACTGATGGATATAGACTTCGGAGCCCAGAATTTGACGCGCCACATCCAGCAATCGTGGATCGCGTGCCAGTTCATTAATGCGCTCGCTTAAGTCATGCACACGAAATACCGACCGGACAATGTCGCTGCCCGGCTCGGATATCGCCTCCGGCATGGAGGCGATATCGCTATCGTTGGTCAGGTGTTTGACTTCGTCCACCAGCGCAGCAACCTCTTCAGCCGAGAACAGATTCTTCATGACAAGAAAACCGTCGTTCTCGTAGCTCTTGACCTGCGCAGTATCAAGCGCCTGGGCATATTGCCCGTCGCCATATATCACAGGGTCCTGTCGAGCAATAATGGCAGAACCTCGATCTGTGCGAGATGGATAGATGTCGTTCATATATTCCTCGTTTCAGTTAAGTCGCTAAAATTCAAGCGACGTCATCAACCAGGGGATAAACGCCTTCTTCGTCGTGAACCTCAAGGCCCGTCAGTGGCGGGTTGAATACACAAATGACGCGTAGTGGCTCTTTGCCACCGCGCAACCAATGTTCATCATGCTCGTCCAGGGCATAGACTACCCCAGGACCGAGTGCATACTTTTTACCATCGGCGATGGTTTCGATTTCTCCATCGCCTTCGACGCACCATACAGCTTCAAGGTGGTTCTGGTAGTGGATGTGGGTTTCCGTACCCGGAAGGATTGTCGTTTCATGAAACGAAAAGCCCATGCCATCTTTTTTTAATAAAACACGACGGCTAATCCAGTTATCTGTGCGGATTTCATTTTCAGTGCCGATAGTGTCCTTGACGTTACGTACGATCACAGCGTGACTCCTGTTGTTTTGTGTTTAAAGAAAATGGGGTCTGATCACGCTGTATCAGCTGGCTTTGCCATACTTCATAAAGCGTGTCCTGACCTCATCATCACTAAGAACCTCTTGGATGCTGCGCTCGATAATATCCAGGCCTTCGGACAGGGCTTCGTCCTTGATAGTCAAGGGTGGCAGCAGTTTGAGCACTTCGTCCCGTGCCCCGGATGTTTCGATGACCAGGCCGTTTTCAAATACCTTGGCCGCCACCAAGCCTGCCAGTTCGGGATGCTTCTCAAAAGCCAGCGCCTGCATGAGGCCACGACCACGACTGACGATGCCCGCCT
>DAHVSI010000025.1 GCA_027324645.1 Castellaniella sp.
TTCAGACCGGCCAGTGCACGGGGCGGCAGGGTGTCGGTAATGAAATCCACGCCAACGTGGTGCTCCCGAAAAAAGGCATAAGGGATAGACAGGAAAACTCCGGACATCACCAGCAGTTGGGTGATATCGACCATCCCCAAAACTGTGAACCCAAGTGTGCGGCGCACCAGCACGTCGAACACAGTCACGCCTGCCGCCCCAATAAGCGCCAGAACGCCCAGCCACGCAAGATAGCGGGCCAGACGTTCAAACGCTTGGTAGATGCCTGTAAACATTGAGACCACGGGCAGCAGTTACTCGGTAGCCGCGTTTTCTTCGTACTCTGAACTGACTTCTACCATGCGATCATAGATGTCACGCGCGTTATCAATGCCTTTCTCTTCAAGGGCTTCGATTTCGGCATCGACGACTGGCTCAAGTTCAGCAGCCCATTCGGCCCGGTCTTCGTCACTAAGCGTGATGATTTCGTTACCCCGATCCTTTGCAGCGGCCAGGCCAATGTCGTCCCACTCGTCCCACCACTCTCCAAATTGGCTGATCAAGTTAAGACCGGACATGTCATCCAGCACTTCCTTGACGTCATCCGGCAGTTCTTCGTAGGTTTTCTCGTTCATGGCGAACCAGAACGATGCCGTATAGAAATCGGCCTCGGTATGGGCTGTGGTGACCTCGTCAAGCTTGAAACCACGCACCGGATCCCAGGGGAAGGCGGCGCCGTCAATTACCCCACGCTGCAGCCCCTCGTATACCTCTCCGGGAGGCATGCCAACGGGCGTGGCACCAAGCTTGGTCAGGGCCTTGGAGATGGTGTCTGAAGGTGTACGGATACGCAGACCCTTCATGTCGTCAATATTCTTGACCGTTTTATCGCGGGTGTGAATAAGGCCGCCATTGTGCGTCATGAGCGCCAGCATGTGCAGCCCTTTATATTCCTCTTTTAGATAATCGGGGTACAGCTCCCACAGGGTCCGGGAGCCGGTGTCGGCCGATTTGATCAGAAATGGCATCTCGATGAGCGTGGTGCGCGGCAACCGCCCGCGAGGCATGCCAGCCAGGCCAAACGCAATATCAACCACGCCAGCCCGAACCTGATCAAGCTGGTTGGCCGCATTGCCAAACGATGAGTTGCCGGCATGAACCCGCACCTTCACCTTTCCATCCGTGCGCTCTTCGAGTTCGCGCGCCCAGGGCTCCATGAACACGGAGTGCAGACTGTGGGCAGTAGGCAGATAATGTGCCAGCTTAAGCTGTATGGTGTCAGCCGCCTGAGCCGTAAACCCAAGCCCGGTTAACAGCGCAGCACCGCACAGGCGCGCCAGTTTGGGAGTAACCATGCAAACGTCTCCTTGTGCAACAGTATCAGTTTTTGCTTATCTTGCTGTGATCATACACTCTGACACAATGCCCCCAGTCAGGGCGATCTGTCAATTTCGCCTAGCGAAAATACTGCTGCACCGCTAGCGCTGCGCAATGCAAAGACGACCATTACTTGTGTTCGTCTTGCGTATTGATCTGCAGCGCCTCCAGAAAACGCGAAACCATGTTGTACGTAGCCACCGTGGCGGTAAGCTCAACCATTTCCTTATGGGTGAAATGCCCCTTTGCTGCGTTAAACACTGCATCGGGCACCTGGACATCGCGAGTCATGGCATCGGTATAGGCCAGCACGGCTTTCTGGCGATCATCAAACAGGGAACTGTTTTGCCAATCGGGCAGCGCATCCAGCTGTGCCTGTGTCATGCCCTCTTGCAAAGCAATAGGCGCATGCTGATCGGCTTCGTACGGAGCACGGTTCACGATGGCAACACGCATGATGACAAGCTCGCGAATGTCACCGGGGATGCTGCTTTTCTGACGTATGCCCGTGAGGTGGCTTAACCAGCCCTGGGCCACGTCAGGACTGTGGAGCAGCATCTGGTACAAGATCAGTATGCTGCCCCGCTCTGCTTCAATCTGTTTAGCCAGCGGCTGAATGCTCGGCGTGTTCAGGTCGGCGTATGGCAATCTGGCCATGGGTTGTATTCCTGTCGAAATCAATAGAAACGGTGGAGGGAACAGAGTGGACGACCGCCGGGGTATACAGCACATCGTAGAGGGTCTGGACAAACCGGTTCACAATGCTGGTGATGTCGTTTGCCGTACAGATAAATGGGGGGGCAAACAAAACATGGTCGCCCCGGGCGCCATCAACCGTCCCTCCGGCAGGATACATCATTAACCCATGCTGCATGGCTTGTTTTTTCAAGCGCACATGCGTGCGCAGCGCCGGCTCAAGCGGCTGGCGGGTACGCTTGTTGCCCACCAGCTCAATACCAATAAACAGGCCTACACCGCGGATGTCCCCAACATTGGGGTGGTCTGCCAGCGCTTCGCGCAATTCGCGACGCATCTGCTGCCCGCGCTCGCGCACGTTTTGCAACAGGTTATTGTCTTCAATGTAGCGCTGCACAGCTAACGCAGCCGCACACGCCGTTGCATGGCCCATATAGGTATGCCCGTGCTGAAAAGAACCGCTGCCGGCGACAATAGCGTCATAGATCCGGTCGTTGGCCACAAGTGCACCGATGGGCTGATAGCCGGCACCCAGACCCTTGGCCAGAGCCACCATATCGGGCACCACATCGTATTGCTCACAGGCAAACAGCGTACCGGTGCGCCCCATTCCAGCCATGACTTCGTCCAGAATCAGCAGCACTCCATAGCGATCACAGACTTCGCGCACACGCTTGAGATAGCCCTGCGCCGGAGGCAATACGCCAGCTGTTGCGCCGCCGACTGTTTCTGCAACAAACGCGGCCACGTTCTCGGGCCCCAGTGCGCGGATACGCTCGTCAAGCTCATCTGCCAGGCGCTGGCCGTATTGCTCCTCGGTTTCGTCGTGGCGCTGGCCGCGGTACAGATAACAGGGTGATACCTGTGTGGATGGCATCAGCAAAGGCCGGAACGCCTCGCGGCGCAGCTCGTTGCCACTGATGGACAGCGCACCCAGGGTATTGCCATGATAGCTTTGCCGGCGGGTGATGAAATGGCGGCGCGTTGGCTGGCCGATCTCGACAAAATATTGGCGTGCCAGCTTGATCGCGGCCTCGATCGCCTCAGAGCCACCGGAACCAAAATACACATGATTGAGATCGCCCGGGGCACGAGTGGCCAAAAACTCGGCTAACTCTTCGGTGGCCTGTGTAGTGAAAAAGGAAGAATGAACGTAAGCAATCTGATCAAGCTGATCTTTGATTGCCTGAGTGATTACCGGGTGCCCATGACCCAGCGAGGTGACCGCCGCCCCACCAGAAGCATCAATATACCGCTTGCCTTGCTGGTCAATGACATGAATGCCCTGACCCTTGGCAGCAGCCGGTAGTGACTGCCTTGGTTGACGGTGGAAAACGTATGACATGGTTCAGACCTTGGAAAAATTCAACAAGTGTTTCTTTAATGGTACATCTCTCAACAATTAATTCAACCATCAGGGTAAAGACTGATTGAATTTGACCAAAGTGTTGCGCTTTTTACACACTCCAGGCGGCCCCGTACAATAGCGGCGTCGCAACCACGCTTTTGTGCATGACGAGTCAAACTGATCTTCCTCCTACAACGCTTGCCGATCTGAATCGGCATATACAACAGCGTTTTCAGGACCTGACCCCGCAGTTTCAGGTTGGGGCGCGCTATTTGCTGGACTACCCTGCCGAAATCCCCATTGCCTCAATGCGTCAGGTAGCCACGCAAGCAGGCGTACAGCCCGCAACGCTGGTGCGTCTGGCACAAACGCTAGGGTATCCAGGCTGGGCCGAACTGAAACAGGTGTTTGTCCAGTCTCTCCACTCAGCGCCCCGGCACTATGCCGATCGAGCGCAAACCATGATGCGGGGCGGCGGCGTCAAAGACATATACACCCGCACATTAAATACACAAGCCGACAACATGCGCTTGCTGGGTGAACTGCCAACCGGACAAATTGACGATGTTGCCACCCACATTGCCCGGGGGCGACACGTATATATAGGAGGGTTCAGGGCCTCGTTTGCGGCAGCCTATACGTTTTATTATCTGTATCGCCTGTTTCGCCCCAGTGTGACCTTGCTGCGATCGGACGCAGGGACGCTGGAAATGGACCTTGATCTCATCAGCCGCCATGACACCGTTGTGATCATCAGCTTCGCGCCGTATTCCCACGAATCCATGCGCGTTCTGGAGGCATCACGCCAGGCGGG
>DAHVSI010000045.1 GCA_027324645.1 Castellaniella sp.
GCCAACGGCGACTACGCCAGCACACTGCCACTGTTTGGCGGTCAGCTCATCTGGAAGGCCAACCCTGCTATTGTCAAGGCTTTAGAACAGGCCGGAACGCTGGTGCACCAGGCCTCTATAGAACACAGCTACATGCACTGCTGGCGTCACAAAACACCTGTGGTCTATCGTGCAACAAACCAATGGTTTGCCGGCATGGACCGTGCCCCTGAAAGCGGCGTCAGTCTTCGCCAGACCGCTCTGCAAGCAATTGACAATACAGCATTTTATCCCTCGTGGGGGCGTGCCCGGCTGCATGCCATGATCGCCAACCGGCCTGACTGGACGTTATCGCGCCAACGCCAGTGGGGTGTTCCCATGGCGTTTTTTGTGCACAAAGAAACCGGCGAGCTTCATCCGCGTACCCCTGAGCTACTTGAAGATGTTGCGCGCCTGGTCGACCAGCACGGCATTGAAATCTGGCAAGATCTGGACCCCGCTACACTGCTTGGCGAAGAAGAAGCGCAAGTCTACGAAAAAAACCGCGACACCATCGACGTCTGGTTTGACTCGGGCACCACCCACGCTACGGTCATGGGCGGTCAGGGACAAAAGATTCAAGGGTCACATACCGCCCAGACTTCCTGGCCAGCCGATCTATACCTTGAAGGCTCTGACCAGCATCGCGGCTGGTTTCACTCCTCACTGTTAACGGGCTGCATGCTTTATGGGCGTGCGCCCTACAACGCCCTGCTTACCCACGGTTTTGTCGTTGATGGCAAGGGCCGAAAAATGAGCAAGTCAGTTGGCAATGTGGTGGTGCCACAAAAGGTTTCCGACTCGCTCGGCGCGGAAATCCTGCGTCTGTGGACTGCTTCAACCGACTATTCGGGTGAACTGACCATATCGGATGAAATTCTCAAGCGGGTGGTCGAGAGTTATCGCCGCATCAGGAACACGATCAAATTTTTGCTGGGTAATCTGTGCGATTTCGATCCCGCCCAGCATAGCCTGCCGGTTGACGAGCTTTTTGAAATTGACCAGTACGCTATGGCCATGACTGAAGCGGTGCAGACCGAAGTGCTGGAGCAATACCGTACCTATGAGTTCCATCCTGCAATTCACAGGCTACAGACCTTCTGCTCGGAAGACCTGGGAGCATTCTACCTGGATATTCTGAAAGACCGTCTTTACACTGCGCCGGCCAACAGCCTGGCGCGACGCTCAGCACAAACTGGCGTCTACCACATCACTTGTGCCTTGCTGAAGCTTTTGGCGCCGGTACTGTCATTTACTGCCGAAGAGGCATGGAAAGACCTGCATCAAAATAGCAACAACCACGATGCCAGCATTTTCACTGAACTCTATCACCAACTTCCCGTCGCGCCTTCGCACCAGGCACTTACAGACAAATGGCAGCGGCTGCGCAGTATCCGTGCCGACGTCATGCGCCACATGGAAGATATTCGAGGCACAGGAAAGATTGGCTCGTCCCTTGCTGCAAGCGTCACGCTCCGGGCGCCGCATAACGACTATGCCCTCCTATCGAGTTTGGGCAACGACCTGCGCTTTGTGCTGATTGTCTCTGACGCTCAAGTCATTGAACATGACGGCACCGACTTGGACATTCTGGTTGAGGCGTCGCCCAACGAAAAGTGTGAACGCTGCTGGCATCATCGGGCCGACGTAGGATCCGACCCCGACCACCCCACCATTTGTGGGCGTTGTACAGCCAACCTGTTTGGTGATGGCGAGCCCCGTGAGTACGCCTGACAGCCCACACTCCCCGGCGACCAAAAACCGCCGGTTTGCCAGCTGGCTGCTTATCGCTTTCGTGATCGCCGCGGTGGATCAAATCACAAAACAGTGGATTGAGCACCAGTTTGTGTATGCGGAACGGCTATCCGTACTACCTTTTTTTGACCTGACCCTGCTTTACAACCCGGGCGCGGCCTTCAGCTTTCTGGCCCACGAGCAGGGGTGGCAACGCTGGCTATTCAGCGCCATCGCCCTGGCGGCCATTGTGCTTATTCTCAGACTGATACGCCGCCATCCGGATCAAAAACTGTTTTGCTGTTCGCTTGCTTTTATACTTGGAGGTGCAGTAGGCAACGTGCTTGACCGCTTTGCTCATGGGCACGTGATTGATTTCCTGCTCTTTTATTGGCAGGACTGGTATTTTCCTGCGTTCAATGTTGCGGATGTTGCCATCACTTGTGGCGCCATCCTGTTGATTCTTGATGAACTGATACGTTGGCGGAAAAACCGCCGAACGTCTTCCTGATGCGAGCTTATGCCTGAACTATCGGATAAACATTTGGTACTGGGCCTGACTGGCGGCATCGCTTGCTACAAGGTTGCCGAGTTCCTTAGAAGACTGCAAGACGAAGGAGCTACCGTCGATGTGGTCATGACTGAAGCAGCCACGCAGTTCATTACGCCCGTGACCATGCAGGCCTTATCGGGGCGGCGCGTCTGGACCAGTCTTTGGGATGACCATGCAGCCAATAATATGGCTCATATCAACCTAACCCGCAATGCGGACGCAATCATTGTGGCCCCTGCCAGTACTGATTTCATGGCAAAGCTTGCTCATGGTCAGGCTGATGACCTGCTGACAACGCTATGCCTGGCCCGCGGCGAATGCCCGCTGTTAGTTGCCCCTGCCATGAATCGGGAGATGTGGCAGAGTCCGCCAACACAGCGTAATACCAGGCAGCTCCAGCTTGATGGCGTAACTATATTAGGCCCCGGCAGCGGCGCACAGGCCTGTGGCGAGACGGGCTCGGGACGCATGCTTGAGCCCGACGAATTACTTGCCGAAACCATTGCATTTTTCCAGCCTTCCTTCCTGGCCGGCAAGGAAATTGTGATTACCGCTGGCCCCACATCCGAGCCCATTGATCCTGTGCGTGTGCTGACCAACCGGTCATCTGGAAAAATGGGCTACATGATTCCCCAGGCGGCACAGGAAGCTGGCGCCAGAGTCAATCTTATATCGGGACCCACTGCGCTTGACAGCCCATACGGGGTGGCCCGAATGACAGTTCAGACGGCACAGGAAATGCAAAAAACCGTGCAGGCCACCATACCCGGGTCTGATGTTTTCATCGCGGTGGCGGCTGTCTCCGACTGGCGTATCGCCAACGTGTCTGGCCAGAAGCTCAAACGGGGTGATGGCACGGCGGCGCCAGCGCTGCAGTTTGTAGCCAACCCGGATATCCTGGCAGAGGTAGCCGGCCTGCCTGACGCCCCCTATTGCGTGGGTTTTGCCGCAGAAACCGAACAATTGCACAAATATGCCCAGGAAAAGCGCCAACGCAAAGGTGTTCCGTTGCTTGTAGGCAATCTGGTTCAGAACGCGATGGACCAGGACACCACCGAACTCGTCATCTTCGATGATCAGGGCCACGAAACGCTTGCCAGACAATCGAAACGCCGGGCGGCACGCGCATTAATACAGCGCATTGCCCAGCGCCTGCCCCAGCCATAACCAGACATGACCTCACCAATGCAACGTCAAATTGAAACCCGCATTCTGGATGCCCGTATCGGCACTCAAATACCCGCGCCTACCTACGCCACCTCCGGCTCGGCTGGTATGGACCTGCGCGCATGTATTGATGAGCCCGTCATCCTGCAACCAGGCCAGCGCAGCCTGGTCAAAACGGGTCTGGCCATTAATATGAACGATCCGGGACTGGTTGCGATTGTCGCCTCACGGTCAGGGCTATCGCTCAAGCATGGCATTCGTGTTGCGCAAGGCATTGGCGTGATTGATGCCGACTACCATGGGGAAATTGGCGTGATTCTGACCAACGATAGCCAAACACCCTATACCATCGAACCTGGCTCACGCATTGCCCAACTGTTATTTCAGCCAGTTGTCCAGATTGGCCTGAAGCCCGTCGATGCCTTTACAACGCAAACCGCACGGGGTGACGGCGGTTTTGGCAGCACAGGCATAGACTGAGCCGACTGGTGGCTGCACAGCCACCAGCCGCCCATACTGTTGTTAACCAACCATCATCAAGCTAGCGTTACCGCCTGCGGCAGCGGTGTTGACACTCATGGAGACTTCACGCAATAGCCTTGCAGCGCGATAGCGGGCGCCCTGTTCAATTTCGTCGGGACTCAGGCCCTGTACCCCAATAATGGGGCCATGACGTGCAGCAACCTGTTGTGCCAGGGATTTGAGCGCATCACCATGCCCTTCGAACAGTACCGCCTGATAGTCCCCGTGTGGCACATAGTCGGTTGTCTCAACCCGGGGTCTGTCCTTGTCAGGTATTGCTTCAATAAAGTCTTGTGTGATGGGCGTATCAAGAAACACCGGTACATTGCCAGTCTGCAGACATGTATCAAGCTGCAGATGCGCGCCTGCAGCACTGACAGGGATACACAGCACGGTGCCGCGGGGACCCACACGGTAAGTATTACGCTCACCCGTTGGACCATCCAGCTCTTGCTCCTGATTGCTGGTATACCAGGCCGGCAAGCCCTGGGGCGCGCGTGACAGCAAGCGTTTTACGTATAGTGGACCACCCGCTTTCGGCCCTGTCCCTGACAACCCTTCGCCCCCAAACGGCTGAACACCCACGACCGCGCCCACGATGTTTCGGTTGACATATACGTTACCTACCCGAATTCGTGAGGCAACCTGAGCAACGGTTTCATCAATCCTGGTATGCACACCAAAGGTTAGCCCGTATCCGGCTCCGTTTATGGTGTCGATTAACTCGTCAAGCTTGTCGCGACGATAGCGCATGACATGCAGTACAGGACCAAATACTTCCCGCGTTACAGCATCGGCGCTATCCACCTCGATAAGGGTGGGCTCAATATAAGTGCCCTTGCCTTCAACCCCATGCAACGACAGCTGATCAACCTGGTAGCCGGCCTGACGCATTTCTTCGATGTAGGTATTGATCCCTGCCTGAGCCTCTTGGTCTATCACAGGACCGACATCTACTGACAGGCGGGTAGGATTACCGACTGACAGCTCCCGCATGGCACTGCGCAGCATGGGAATTAATGTATCAGCAGTGTCTTCCTGAATACATAGCAAACGCAATGCTGAACAACGTTGGCCTGCGGAGTCAAATGCTGAGTCCAGAATGTCAATAATGACTTGCTCTGCCAAGGCAGATGAATCAACCACCATGGCATTGAGTCCACCCGTTTCCGCTACCAGCGGGATCGTATGACCATGCTGGTCCAAACGCTTGGCCAGTGTATTTGAAATGGCATGAGCCACCTGAGTGGAGCCGGTGAACATGACGCCACCCACAGCGGCATCTTCAACCAGACGGGCGCCAACGGCTTCCCCTGTACCGGGCAACAGTTGTACTGCGCCGCGCGGCACACCCGCTCTGTACAGGATATCAATGGCTTGGGCGGCAATTAAACTTGTTTGTTCAGCCGGTTTGGCAAGCACCACGTTACCGGCCGCCAGCGCAGCACTGACCTGTCCGATAAAAATGGCCAGTGGAAAATTCCATGGGCTGATACACAACACTGTACCCAATGGCCTGTGCGTGTCGTTATTGAATTCAGACTCAATCTGCAAAGCGTAGTAGCGTAGAAAATCCACAGCCTCACGGATCTCGGCCACCGCGTTGGGTAGCGATTTTCCGGCTTCACGCACAATCAGTCCCAGCAAAGGCTGCATTTCTTCTTCCATGATGCGTGCAGCCTGACGCAGGCATTCTGCCCGATCGGAAACATCTGTTGATTGCCAGATCGGCGCCAGCCGATCAGCTGTTTGTAGTGCTTCCCTGACGTCCGTCTCATTGGCCTCAATGACATGACCGACGATATCGCGGTGATCCGAAGGACTGCGTACAGCCTGAGCACGGTTCTCATCCCAACTGTCTTGGGCTTCTGACCCGACCATGGGCCACGCTCGCCATGGCTGCGTGGCGCTATGCATTAACGCTGCCGACAGTGAGGCCAGCCTCTGTTCACTTGTTAAATCAAAACCTTCGGAATTATGGCGATCGGGCCCATAAATATGGCGAGGCAAGGGAATTTTGGGATGGCTTGAGCCATACGGAACAATTTGTGCCGCTTGAGTCACGGGATTGGCAACCAGCTGCTCAACTGCTATCGATCCGTCAGTAACCTGGTTCACAAAGGACGTGTTGGCACCGTTTTCAAGCAATCGCCGGACAAGATAGGCCAACAACGTGTCGTGAGTACCGACGGGAGCATAAATCCGGCAAGGCCGATTGAGCTTGCCCTCGGAAGTTGGCCCTGTAACGGCCTCGTACAGAGCCTCACCCATGCCGTGAAGGCACTGGAACTCATATTGGCCAGGGTAATAATTTTGGCCTGCCATATGGTAGACAGCTGCAAGGGTTTGCGCATTATGCGTTGCAAACTGTGGATAGACGGCCTGCGGCGCAGACAGCAATTTGCGTGCACACGCAAGAAACGAGACGTCCGTATACACTTTCCGTGTATAGACTGGATAGCCCTCGAGCCCGTCCACCTGGGCACGCTTGATTTCAGTATCCCAGTACGCGCCTTTAACCAAGCGCACCATGATTCTTCGCTCAGTGCGCTGGGCCAGGTCGATAATGAAGTCCACCACATAAGGCGCACGCTTTTGATACGCCTGGACGACAAATCCAATGCCATGCCATCCGGCAAAATCAGCGTGTGTACACAGACGTTCCAGAATATCCAGCGAAATCTCGAGCCGGTCCGCCTCTTCCGCGTCAATATTGACGCCTATATCGTAAGACCTGGCCAAGCTTACCAGCCTGAACAAGCGCGGAAGCAGCTCTGTCATGACCCGTTCGCGCTGAGCCCGGCTATAGCGTGGATGCAAGGCAGACAGCTTGATTGAAATGCCGGGCCCCTCATAGATGCCCTTGCCCCGCGCTGCGTTGCCAATCGCATGAATAGCCTGCTCGTACGAGTCGTAATACCCTTGGGCGTCTTCTGCCGTTGTGGCAGCCTCGCCAAGCATATCGTACGAGTAGCGAAAACCTTGTTGTTCACGTTTGCGAGCATTTGCAATCGCAGCCGATATCGTCTGCCCGGTCACAAACTGTTCGCCCATGAGGCGCATGGCAGTATTGACACCACGACGCACCAGCGGCTCGCCACCCTTGGCGATCAGGCGCGTTAGCGCCCGCGACAAGGATTGCTCGCTGTTTACCGTGACAAGTTTGCCGGTGAGCACCAGCCCCCACGTCGCAGCGTTAACGAATAGCGATGAAGAGTCGGTAATGTGTGCACGCCAGTCACCATGACTGATCTTGTCACGTATGAGTGCATCCCGTGTCGCACTATCGGGAATACGTAATAACGCCTCTGCCAGACACATGAGTGCCACCCCTTCCTGACTGGACAGGGAGAACTCGTGCACCAGACCATCAACGCCAGAGCCTTTGCCCCGCGCCCGAAGCGCTTCAATCAGGCGGCGCGCTAACGCTTCAGTCTCTTCTTCATGATCTTCCAGCACACGCAGTTGCTCAAGCAGCATGGGAAGGCATTCTGACTCAGGGCGGCGATAAGCTGATGAAATCGATGCGCGAAGAACAGACTGCGGCTGTACGTCCTGCGCAAAGTCAAAAAATGGCGTCACGCGGCTGCTGGCAACCACGTTCTCTTGATTTGTGTCGCCCTGCCCATCTGGCACAAACTGAATCTCTTCTGGAAGATACCCTTGTTCAATGGCTTGCAGATAAGCAACAAGAGCCTGTTTATGAAGTGCATGGGCCGAACGATCAAGCTGTGAGGCTGCATTGCGCAGACGCTCCCTGATGGATTCGTCGACTTTGACACCAAGCGTGGTAGTAGCCATATTGATGATTCCAACGTTAGAGTGGGCGGGCCATCAATATAAGCGGGTTATACAAAACTAGGCACTAGGGTTAACCCTAGTGCCTAGTTTTTATCAGAATAGTTAACCGAGCAGATTAACTAGGTTGCAACTCTTAATCAACAAGCTCGGGCTCGGGCTGTGGAGAGGCAGCATTATCGTTATTCGACCCATTTTCTTCGTCGAATACCAGAACGACACTGCCTTCATCATCCAGGTCGACCGTTACCTCGCCCCCTTGCACAAGGCGTCCAAACAAGAGTTCGTCAGCCAGTGCCCGCCGGA
>DAHVSI010000084.1 GCA_027324645.1 Castellaniella sp.
CTGTGCGGATGGCATCATGATCTTCGGAGGCGGGCGCAAGCAGCCGTACACCGATCCATAGCAGCAATGCGCCTGCAACCAGTCTGAGCCACGGCAAGCCCAGCAATGTAAGGGCAAACGCGATAATAACGACACGCAGTGCGATTGCACCAACGGTGCCCCAGATGATGCCCTTGCGCTGCTGGGAGGCAGGCAGGTTACGACAAGCCATGGCGATCACGACCGCGTTGTCGCCTCCCAGCAGAATGTCGATCATGACAATCTGAAACAGTGCGCCCCAGTGAAGCGCCTCAATCAATGTCAGTCTGCCTTACAGAACGCTCTTAACGAGCTTGCCCATTTCTGAAGGGTCACGCGTAGTGCGGATGCCGCACTCTTCCATGACAGCAAGCTTGGCATCGGCCGTATCGTCGCCGCCGGAAATCAGCGCCCCGGCATGACCCATGCGCTTGCCGGCTGGAGCCGTGACCCCTGCAATGAAGCCCACCACTGGCTTGGTCATGTTGTCGCGCGCCCAGCGAGCCGCATCGACCTCGTCCGGCCCGCCGATCTCGCCAATCATAACAACAGCGTCCGTATCAGGGTCTTCGTTGAACATTTTCAGGACGTCTACATGCTTCAGCCCATTGATTGGATCCCCCCCAATACCCACTGCAGACGACTGGCCCAAGCCTAATTCGGTTACCTGTCCAACCGCCTCGTACGTGAGAGTACCGGAACGGCTAACGACGCCGATACGGCCCTTGCGGTGAATGTGTCCGGGCATGATGCCAATCTTGATTTCGTCAGGTGTGATCAGGCCGGGGCAATTGGGACCAAGCAACAGTGTTTTCTTGTTTTCGTCCCGCATGCGGTTGCGCAAGGCAAGCATGTCACGCACGGGAATGCCCTCGGTAATGCAGATGACAAGGTCCAGATCAGCGTCAACGGCTTCCCAGATGGCATCCGCGGCCCCTGCCGGCGGAACATAGATGACCGATACAGTCGCACCTGTCTGGGCCTTGGCGTCTTTGACGGTACCGTAAATAGGAATACCTTCGAAATCTTCGCCGGCACGCTTGGGATGGACACCCGCAACAAAGGCGGCCTGGCCATTGGCATACTCGCGACAGGCGCGCGTATGAAACTGGCCGGTTTTTCCGGTAATGCCCTGTGTGATGACTTTCGTGTCTTTATTGATCAGAATCGACATATGTAAATAACTCTCTGTGTGCTTATCTGGTGGCTTGTACAACCTTGGTAGCGGCTTCACCCATGGTGTCTGCGCTGATGATGGGCAAACCAGAATCGGCAAGCATCTGTTTACCTTGCTCTTCGTTGGTGCCTTTCATTCGTACCACTAGGGGCACATCAAGATTGACTGCCTTGCAAGCAGCAATGACCCCTTCTGCAATCACGTCACAACGCATGATGCCGCCAAATATATTGACGAGAATCGCCTTGACGTCATCATTGGCGAGCATGATCTTGAACGCCTCGGTGACTTTTTCTGCCGTGGCACCGCCACCCACGTCCAGAAAGTTAGCCGGTTCGCCACCAAATAGCTTGATCGTGTCCATGGTTGCCATGGCCAGACCTGCCCCGTTGACCAGGCAGCCGATATTGCCATCGAGCTGAATGTAAGCCAGATCGTGTTTACTGGCTTCGATCTCGGCGGGATCCTCTTCGTCAAGGTCGCGCATCTCGAGGATTTCAGGCTGACGGAACAAGGCATTGGCGTCGAAATTGAACTTGGCGTCAAGAGCAATGACGTCGCCGGAACCTGTGACAATGAGCGGATTGATTTCTGCCAGCGAGGCGTCTGTGTCCCAGTAGACTTTGTACAGACGCTGGAACTCGGCGCCAGCAGCCGACACTGAGCCTTCGGGAATGCCAATGCCACGGGCCAGCTCTGCTGCTTCCTGATCAGTCAGTCCGGTCTTGGGGTCGACAAATACTTTCAGAATTTTTTCCGGCGTCGCTTCTGCGACTTCTTCAATGTCCATACCCCCTTCGCTGGAGGCCATGACACAGACGCGCTGCGTCGACCTGTCCGTCACAACTGCCAGATAATATTCTTTTTGAATATCAGCGCCCTCTTCAATAAGAAGCCGCTTGACTTCACGCCCTTCGGGACCGGTTTGGTCGGTGACCAGCTGCATGCCCAGGATCTGGGAAGCCAGCTCCCGAACCTCGTCAATAGAGCGTGCAAGCTTGACGCCGCCCCCTTTGCCCCGGCCTCCTGCATGAATCTGGGCTTTGACGACCCATACTGGCCCACCCAGCTTCTCGGCCGCCGCAACAGCTTCGTCAACCGTGAATGCAGGATAGCCAAGCGGGACGCGTACGCCGGATTGCCGCAGTAGCTCCTTGCCTTGATACTCGTGAATATTCATGTGTGATCCGTTTGAACGTAGAAGTGGACAATAAAACTTGTGGTGTCTGCCCCATTAGAAGGGGCCAGCAACTGGCTCCCAGACCCAAGCTAACTTGAGTCCGGCTTGGTATCAGGGCTGACATACCATGTTGGGTAATGCTTTTTGACAACCGGGCCGTCGACCCGCAGCGCATGACACCCTGCCAGTTGAAAAGGCCGTCGGGAGGGGTCCGCAGGCGCGGCCTCACGACGCCGCCCTGCCATGCTCTGCACTGCCACCGTAGGCAGCACATAGGTCAGTTCGGTCAGGTGTGTACAGCCCGCTTCGCGGCCAAACCGTGCTTTGACCTCATGACGAAAGCGACGTAAAAGATTGAGCCCCACAAGATCCTGATAATCGGGGGCAATGCTTGCGCAATACTGACCATAGGGTGCCGCATCGTATGCGGCTTGGCTGGCATTGATATTGAAGTCTTCGTCTATGGTTATGCGCAAATGCATATGATGCACGGGCGTACCCGCCTTGTGGGTACGCCCGTCCTTGATGACAAAGTCGTAAGACTTGTAGTCGATTAGCTCGGCTTCCAGGTCCCATTGCCCGTCGTCCCGGGCATACGAATCGACCTTGATGGTACGAGTATGCAGGGGTTTGCGCGCGGCGTCAGACGGTGGCAGGGGCATGAAAAGCTAAGCATCAGGTTGTGCAAACCATTAAGTATAACGCAGCGATCCTGCCGCTTTGACCATCGCTTCGAGCGCGGCGCGGGTCTCGGGCCAGTCGCGGGTTTTCAGGCCGCAGTCGGGATTCACCCACAGACGGTCTTTAGGCAGACGCGAAGCTGCTTTTTTCATGAGATCGACCATCCAGTCCACATTGGGGATATTGGGCGAGTGGATATCGTAAACACCAGGGCCAATATCGTTGGGATAGTGGAAGGTTTCGAATGCCTCGAGCAACTCCATATGCGAGCGCGATGTTTCGATCGTGATGACGTCCGCATCCATGGCTGCAATGGATTCAATAATGTCATTGAACTCCGAATAGCACATATGCGTGTGAATCTGAGTTTCGTCGCGTACGCCACTTGTGGTCAGGCGGAAACAATCAACCGCCCACCGCAGATAGGTCGTCCAGTCATCGCGACGCAACGGCAACCCTTCCCGGAACGCAGGCTCGTCGATCTGGATCACGCCGATACCTGCGGCTTCCAGATCCTGGACCTCATCACGTAACGCCAGCGCCAGCTGACGGCAGGTTACATCCCGAGGCTGATCGTCGCGGACAAATGACCAGTGCAGGACGGTGACAGGGCCCGTCAGCATGCCCTTGACCGGCTTGTCGGTCAGGGACTGGGCAAACGAGGACCAGCCTACCGTCATGGGGGCCGGCCGGGTCACATCACCAAAAATGACCGGCGGTTTGACGCAGCGCGAACCATAGCTTTGTACCCATCCGTTTTTGGTAAAGGCAAAGCCGCCCAGCAGCTCACCAAAGTACTCAACCATGTCGTTGCGTTCTGGTTCGCCGTGTACCAACACATCCAGACCAACCTCTTCCTGGAAGCGAATCACTGCTTCAATTTCCTTGCGGATTGCCTCTTCGTACGCGGCATCAGTCATGTCGCCATTACGCCATTTACGGCGCAGCGCACGAATTTCTGCGGTTTGTGGAAAGGAGCCAATCGTCGTGGTCGGGAACTCAGGCAAGCCAAGCTTGGCGCGCTGGCTATTAACGCGGTCAGCAAACGGCGTGCGCTCAAGGGCAAGGCTGGCAGCCTCATCGAGCCGTGTGGCCACAACTTTGCTGTGGATGCGGGTAGACTGCTCGCGAGCCTTCAAAGCGGCCCGCTGAGACTCAAGTGCTTGCGTGATTTCTGGAGTTGCCTTGCCATCCAGGTCAGCCGCAAGCCAGGCCAGCTCATCAAGCTTTTGCACAGCAAATGACAACCAGCTACGCAACTCGGGATCCAACTCTGTTTCAGCGGCCAAGTCTACCGGAACGTGCAAAAGTGAGCACGATGGAGCAAGCCAGAGACGATCGCCGAAGCGGCCGGCTACATCGGCCAGACTGTCGCGTACACGATCCAAGTCGGTACGCCAGATGTTGCGACCATCGATCACCCCAGCAGACAGCACCTGATCGTCGCGCAAAACGCTGGCAACTTTGTCCAGTTGATCAGGAGCCCGAACCAGGTCAATGTGCACACCAGCCACGGGCAAACCGTCAAGGACGTCAGTGTTGTCACGTAGTCCCTCAAAATACGTAGCTAGCAGAATGGATATTCCGGCTTCGTTTAACTTAGCGTACACCTGAGCAAAGGCGTCCTTCCACGCCTTGGGCAGGTCAAGTGCCAACACGGGTTCGTCAATTTGCACCCATTCAACGCCCATATCGCGAATCCGGCTAAGGACTTCGACATAGACTGGCACCAGGGTCTCGAGCAACGCCAGTTTGCCTTCATCCGAAACCCCTTCCGCAAATGCATCGCCCTTGCCCAGCCATAGCCAGGAAAGCGGCCCTGGAATAACTGGTTTGACGCGATGACCCAGATCAAGGGCCTCACGGATCTGGTCGAACAGATATTCGCGAGCAATGCGGTAGTTTTGACCAGGCGCCAGCTCGGGCACGATGTAGTGATAGTTGGTATCAAACCATTTGGTCATCTCGCACGCCGCTGCAGGCTCGCCGGTGGGCGCACGCCCACGTGCCATGCGAAAGAGCGTATCCAGACTGACGTCGGCGTTGTCGTCCTGGTTAAAGCGTGCCGGCACGGCACCCAGCAGTGTGGTCCATTCCAACACATGGTCGTACCAGGCAAAATCACCAACCGGAACGAAATCCAGCCCGGCGTCTGCCTGAATTTGCCAATGCTGTTTGCGTAACGCCTTACCAGCAGCCAGCAACTCGTCCATACCTTGGCTGCCGTTCCAGTACGCCTCTTGTGCGCGTTTAAGTTCGCGATCAGCCCCAATGCGGGGGAAACCAAGGTTATGAATAATTGTCATGATCAAGCCTTTGAAATCAACATGATTGGTGTAAAGGCACTATTGTGCCTGCGAATCAACTTGAAGCAAAATCAAACTTGTCAGGTTAATTATGAGTAATTTTCATATAATGCCTGGCATGCTTGAAATTAAACACTTGCGCACGCTTAGCGCCATACGCGATACGGGCACGCTGATGGAGGCTGCGGAACTTCTTCATGTGACGCAATCGGCCCTGTCACATCAACTGCGCCACCTTGAATCTAGATTGGGGGTGCCCTTGCTTAGCCGACGCACTCGGCCTGCGCGCCTGACAACCGCCGGCCTAAGAATTGTGGCGCTTGCAGACGATATATTGCCACGCTTGCGCGCCACACAGCTTGAACTACAAAAACTGGCTGCGGGACGCACAGGACGATTATATTTGGCCATTGAATGCCACTCATGTTTTCAGTGGCTCATGCCGGCACTGGATGCCTTTAGGCAAGACTGGCCCGATGTGTCGCTAGACCTGTCCGCAGCGTTTTCGTTTGCACCCTTACCCGCCCTGGTACGGGGCGATCTGGATGTCGTGATTACGTCCGACCCTTTGGCTCTGGAACATGTGGAATATTTGCCTTTGTTTCGATACGAGCTGGTACTGGCCGTAGCAAGCAGCAGCCCCTTGGCGATGCACCGATACATTGTGCCAGAGCAACTGGCAGACCAGGTACTCATCACGTATCCGGTCGAGCGTACCCGCATGGACATATTCAACTATTTTCTGGATCCGGCGGATACTGAACCGGCCGAGGTACGCAAAGCAGAGTTGACGCCAGTCATTGCGCAACTGGTAGCCAGCCGTCGGGGTGTAGCGGCCTTACCTAACTGGGCGCTAACGGAATACTTGCAGCATGGCTGGCTGAACGTGTGCCACTTGGGTCAGCAAGGGGTGTGGCGCACACTGTTTGCTGCGGTACGCCAGGAGGACGTGGATGCAGACTACATTCAGGCGTTTATCAGACAGGCCCGCGAAACCTGTTTTGCATCGCTAAGCGGCATCAGGAAGGCAGATCGCCCAGCAGACGACGGACTGCTTCAGACCCAAACCCCCGTGACGTCATGAAGCGGTATTGACGTGCATACTCTTTTGTATCGCGTGGCGGGGCATCGTATTTTTTTTTCCAGACCTGTTCCGCGCGATCGTATTCTGTTTCGATCAGATCACCTTGCAACTGATCGATCAAGCTCTCGGCTACGCCGTGCTGGCGAAGCTCGTGCGCAATGCGTTGCCATCCATAACGGTTGCCACGACGGTTTAGCAGGCTGTGCGCGAAGCGCTCGTCAGATTGCAGACCCAGTTCTGCAAGCTCGTCAAGCAAGATACTGATTTCCTGTTGGCACGACGCATGAGGCATAAGCTTGCGCTCGAGCTCACGGCGTGAATGCTCACGCCGTGAGAGGTAGTCGATAGCCCGAGTTTTGAGCGAGCGTGGTTGCTTAGGCATCCTTGTCGTCAGTGGGCTGAGCTGCCGACGACGCGGCCTCGGCAGCGCCGACACCAAAATGCTCACGCACACGTGCTTCAATTTCTTGGGCTATATGGTCGTGTTCGCGAAGATATTCACGAACGTTATCACGGCCTTGCCCGATACGATTGCCATCGTAGCTGAACCATGACCCTGCTTTGTCGACGATGCCCGCCTTCACGCCCAAGTCAAGAATTTCGCCATGGCGAGAAATGCCGGCCCCATAAAGAATATCGAACTCGGCCTGTTTGAAAGGCGGCGATACCTTGTTCTTGACTACTTTGACGCGGGTTTCGTTGCCAACAATTTCATCCCCCTTCTTGATGGCGCCAATACGGCGAATGTCAAGGCGCACCGAAGAATAAAACTTAAGTGCGTTACCACCCGTTGTGGTTTCGGGGTTGCCAAACATCACGCCGATCTTCATGCGGATTTGGTTAATGAAGATGACCATGCAATTTGCACGTTTGATGTTGGCAGTCAGCTTGCGTAGTGCCTGGCTCATGAGCCGGGCCTGCAGGCCAGGAAGGGAATCGCCCATATCGCCTTCGATCTCGGCCTTGGGTACCAGCGCCGCCACCGAATCAATAACGATTAAGTCTACAGAACCCGAACGCACCAAGGCATCTGTAATTTCCAGTGCCTGCTCGCCCGTGTCGGGCTGCGAGATAAGCAAGTCTTCAAGATCAACACCCAGCCGGGACGCGTATTGCACATCAAGGGCGTGTTCGGCATCGACAAATGCACATACGCCACCAAGCTTTTGCATCTCGGCAATGACCTGAAGAGTTAGCGTGGTTTTACCTGAAGCTTCTGGGCCATAGACTTCAACGACACGCCCACGGGGCAAGCCCCCTACCCCCAAGGCGATGTCTAGCCCCAGGGAGCCGGTTGAAACCACCTGGATGTCATGCCCGTGCGCATGATCATCGCCATAGCGCATGACCGAGCCTTTGCCAAACTGTTTTTCGATCTGGGAAATTGCCGATGCCAGCGCTTTGGCACGTTCGGCAGAGACCGGACTACGATCCTTGTCGCTCATAAAAAAGACCTTGTATAGCGGTAACGAAAAATGGCACGCCACCAAGCAAATCAATATGTAGTGGCATGATGAAATACTGATCAATCCAAATTATGACATCAATATTGTACTGT
>DAHVSI010000097.1 GCA_027324645.1 Castellaniella sp.
CCGCCGGCAGCCAGCCTGGTTGGGTGCGCACTGGCGTATCCGGTATGGAGCTGGCGCAGCCAGCATGCAGCATTGAACCATGTCAATGCTGAGCTGGAACTGCTGCAGGCCGAACAGCCTGCTGATACCGACCGCGTCAACACCATGACAAAGGGACAAACCAAACAAAGCACGCTTGCAGCCGGCATCGAACAACTACACCGGACCATCGAACGTACGCGGCAGGCGCGGCAGCGCCGCGAGGCCATGTTGCGGTTTTTATCCCATGATATGCGGGCACCGCTCAATGCCATTCTTGCGGTGTGCCACATGGCCCGTGAGCAACAGCAATCTGCCCGGCAAAATCACGAGCCTGAAGCAGTAAGCACAACTCTTCCGCAGCTGGAACGCTATGCCGGCCAAACGCTGGAGCTGGTAGACGGGCTGGTCGATCTGGGGCGTGCCGAAGCCAATGAGCTTAGCTTGGTGTCAGTTGACTTGGTGGATCAGCTCATCCAGTGCTGTGACGATATATGGGTAAGGGCCCAGCAAAAATCTATTCGCGTTTCCTATCCCGACAATGACGAACCCGCATGGGTGCAAGGTGATCCAGCTTTGCTCTCACGCGTATGGCTTAACCTCCTGGACAATGCGGTGAAGTACAGCGAGCCACAGGGGCATATTCGTTGCCGTATCCAGGCTGACGAACAGTCGTGGCTGGTATCCATCGAAGATGACGGTCAAGGTATGTCGGCAAAAGACCTTGAACGTGCCTTCGAACCCTTCACCCGCCTGCATGACGCAAGTGCTGACGAACCCGTTTCTGCCGGGGCGGGGCTTGGACTGGCGTTTGTCCATACCGTTGTGCAACGCCACCAGGGCCAGATCTGGGCCACGAGCCAGCCAGGTCAAGGGTCAACATTCTACGTAAGGCTTGCGGCAACGTAAAAAAACCCCGGCAGCCTGGGCGGGCATACCGGGGTCGGGTGTGTGGGCCGCCAGATGGCGGCGTACACACAATCAGTTAGGCACAGCGATCATGCCAGGCCATCATCCTGACGGTCGGTGACTTCAGTCGCATCAGACGTATCGGATGCCACATGCTCACCTTCCTGCTCACCGTCTTCAAACGGGTTGGCCATAGCACGGGCGGCTTCGCGCTCAGCCGCTTCATGCGCTTCTTTTTCGCGACGCGCCGTATGGTAAGCCATACCGGTACCGGAAGGAATCAGGCGACCAACAATCACGTTTTCTTTCAGCCCGCGCAGTTCGTCGCGTTTGCCCATGATGGCAGCTTCCGTCAGGACACGTGTGGTCTCCTGGAAAGAAGCAGCTGAAATGAACGAATCCGTCGATAGGGACGCCTTGGTAATACCCAGCAGCACGTTTTCGTACGTAGCAGGTATCTTGTCCTCAGCTTCCATGCGATCGTTTTCGTTGAACAGCTCGGAACGCTCAACCTGTTCACCCGTGATGAAGTCGGTGTCCCCGGCGTCTACGATGTTCACGCGTCTGAGCATCTGCCGCACAATGACCTCGATATGCTTGTCATTGATCTTGACCCCCTGAAGACGGTACACATCCTGTACCTCGTCAACAATATAGGTGGCCAGTTGCTCGATGCCCTGCAAGCGCAGGATGTCGTGCGGATCGGGTGGACCGTCCACAATGAGCTCGCCCTTATTGACAACCTGTCCATCATGGACCAGTACCTGTTTCTCTTTGGAAATCAGGGACTCGTGGCTGACACCGTCCAGGTCGGTAATGACCAGGCGCTGCTTGCCCTTGGTTTCCTTGCCAAAAGAC
>DAHVSI010000098.1 GCA_027324645.1 Castellaniella sp.
AGCAGATCCCCACAATTATGGCAGAGATGCAACGCGCTGCCGATACGCTTCAAACGCTTGAGTGGGGTGTCAGCATTTTTGGCAGTGCGCGCATTCCACGCGACTCCAAGTGGTATGCGTTTAGCGAAGCCCTGGGCAAACGGCTTGCCAATGCCAATTTGCCAGTTATTGCCGGAGGGGGCCCCGGCATCATGGAAGCGGCCAACAAAGGCGCCTACGAAGCCGGGGGCCAAAGCGTGGGCCTGAACATCCGCCTGCCACAGGAAAAGGGCGACAACCCTTACCAAACACACAGCCTGTCGTTTGAATATTTTTATTCCCGCAAGGCAACATTTTTCATGCACAGTGTGGCCTATATCGGTCTTCCTGGCGGCTGGGGCACGCTTGACGAGATCTTTGAAGTGATGACGCTGGTGCAAACCGGCAAAGTCCCCCCAGCACCAATTGTGCTGGTAGGGGCAGAATTCTGGAATGGCCTGTTGGACTGGATACGCACTCAGCAATTGGCTAACCATCTGATCAGTCCAGAAGATATGGACTTGCTCATGATCAGCGACGATCCCGACGAGGTGATGGCCCATATCGAGGCTTTTTGCAACCGAGTACGCCACGAACGCAAGCAGGAGCCAGCCCTGCCGCAGTCCTGACCTGCTAGCTGGCCAAACGGGCGGCGCGACGCCGCTCGTGCTCCTGCAGATGGCGTTTTCTTAAGCGGATAGCCTGTGGAGTCACCTCCACCAGTTCATCGTCCTCGATAAACTGGATGGCATATTCCAGCGTCAGAGCGACGGGCGGAACCAGATCAATATGCTCATCCTTGCCCGAGGCGCGAACATTCGTCATTTTCTTTTCTCTAACGGGATTGACCACCAGATCATTGTCACGATTATGAATACCGATAATCATGCCCTCGTACAACGGATCGTTCGGTGACGCAAACATCCGCCCACGCTCCTGCAGCTTCCACAAGGCATAAGCCACAGCTTCGCCCGCCTCCTGGCTGATCAGGACACCATTACGACGACCAGCGAACTCTCCCTCGCGCAGCGGCGCATATTCATCAAAGACATGACTCATGATGCCGGTGCCGCGCGTCAGCGTGAGAAACTCGCTTTGAAAGCCAATCAGGCCACGTGCTGGTATGCGGTACTCAAGACGAGTACGCCCCTGTCCGTCCGGGGCCATGTCCACCAGGTCGCCACGTCGTCGCCCAAGCTCTTCCATGACACCGCCCTGATGATCGTCTTCGATATCGACAGTCAGCAGCTCGTAAGGCTCCAGCAGCTGCCCCGCTTCTTCACGATACAGAACCCGGGGCCGTGACACGGCTAATTCATATCCCTCACGCCGCATGTTTTCTATCAGAATGGTGAGGTGCAGCTCGCCTCTTCCGCACACTTCAAAAACGGTGTCATCGCCGGTCTCATTCACCCGCAACGCCACATTTGACTTCAGTTCCAGCTCAAGGCGATCACGCAGCTGCCTGCTGGTGACATACTTGCCTTCACGGCCGGCCAACGGTGATGTATTGACCATGAAGTTCATGGTCAGCGTTGGCTCGTCAATATGCAGCAACGGCAAGGCGTCGGGATGCTCAGGATCGGTCACCGTACTGCCAATACTGATTTCGTCAGTACCATTGATCAGCACGATGTCACCGGCGTACGCCACATCGACCAATTCGTGCTGTAACCCGCGAAACTTGAGCACTTGATTGATCCGTGCCCGCACGGCGTCGCCGTCTGGGCCGGCCTTAACCACCACGTCGGTCCCTGGCGAGACGGAGCCACGGTTGATACGTCCAATACCAATTTTGCCCACGTACGAGCTGTAATCCAGCGAGATGATTTGCATCTGAAACGGGCCGTCCGTATCGTCATCACGCTGCGGAACATGCTGCAAAATGGCATCGAACAATGAACGCATGTCGCCTTCGCGCACATCGTCCGTCAGCCCTGCGTAGCCTGACAGGCCCGATGCATAAATGATGGGAAAGTCCAGCTGTTCCTCGGTGGCACCCAGCTTGTCAAACAGATCAAACGTAGCATTAATGACATGATCCGGTCTGGCGCCCGGGCGATCAATTTTGTTGACCACAACGATGGGGCGCAGACCCAAAGCCAACGCCTTGCGCGTCACAAATCGCGTCTGCGGCATGGGCCCTTCCACAGCGTCCACAAGCAACAAGACACCGTCCACCATGGACAGCACCCGTTCGACTTCTCCGCCGAAATCCGCGTGGCCTGGCGTATCGATGATGTTGATATGTACGTCTTCGTACTGCACCGCACAATTTTTTGCCAGAATAGTAATACCGCGCTCGCGCTCGATATCGCCCGAGTCCATGATGCGGTCCTCAGGAGCCTGATTATCGCGGAAAGTACCGGATTGCCGCAGAAGCTGATCCACCAGCGTTGTCTTGCCGTGGTCGACGTGAGCAATGATGGCAATGTTGCGCAATGCACGTTTCATGCCTGTGTTTCCTTATTTGTAGAATAGCCTGGCAGTTGTAAACCGTCAGGAAGATTGTCAAGAGACAGTAGCGCAGACTCTGGCATGGTCAATGCTTGCAATGCCTCGAGCGTGATGGCTTGATCAATATGAAAAGGACCTACCTGGGTACGGCGCAGTGCGCTTAAATGAGCACCACACCCCAGGCTGCGGCCAATGTCCTGCGCCAGCGTGCGTATGTACGTGCCCTTGCTGGCGTGCACCATAATTTGTGCCTGTGTGCCCTCGATACCAACCAATGCCAGTTGATGGATGGTGATCTGCCGTGGTGGACGAGCTACCTCAATGCCTTTGCGCGCATAGTAATACAGCGGTTTGCCGTCTTTTTTCAAGGCTGAGTGCATGGGCGGTATTTGCTCGATCGTGCCCCGAAAGGCTGGCAACACGTCCATAAATGCCTGTTCTGTCACCCTCTCCATGGTACTCCGGACATCGTGTACAACGTCACCCGTCAAGTCCCCACTATCTGTTTCCACGCCCAGCTCCAAGGTGGCAAGGTAGGTTTTATCCGCCTCAAGTAAGCGGGTGGACAGCTTGGTGGCACGCCCAAAACAACAGATTAGAAGCCCGGTGGCAAAAGGGTCCAGTGTGCCGGTATGGCCAGCCTTGCGTGCATCCATGGCGCGACGGGCGCGTTGCAATGCATGATTGCTGGAAAGCCCTTCAGGCTTGTCCAGCAGCAACACACCATCAATCAAGCGTCCACGTTTGCGGGAGGCCATATCCGTTACTTAATCCAGGCAAAATGACAATCAAGAATCGTCGTCGGAAGAATCATCAGGAGAAGATGAACGTTCGGCATCCTGCCTGTTCACTTCTTCAATCAGGCGGGTCATTTCAACGCCGCGCGCGATCTGATCGTCATGCTCAAAGCGCAGGGTTGGCACCGTATGAATATGCAGCATTTTAAATAGCTGCGAGTGCAGCCATCCTGCCTTCTCGTTGAGCGCATCCTGAGCGGCTTGGGGCGCCGCCCCCAAGACCGTGAAATACACGCGCGCATGGGCGTAATCAGTAGAGAGGTCGACACCGCTAAGGGTGATAAGACCCACCTCGGATACGTCGAACTCCCGCTGAACCAGACCAGCCAGGTCTTTTTGAATCTGATCAGCCAACCGTGTATTGCGATTGGTTGATCCTGGCTTATGTCGTGCCATGTTGCTCCGTGCCGCGCATCATCCCATTACAGGGTACGCGCGAATTCCTTGACTTCGAATATTTCAAACTGATCGCCGACTTTGATGTCGTTCTGACCCCGAAGGGTGATCCCGCAATCAAACCCTTGTTTGACTTCACGGACGTCGTCCTTGAACCGGCGCAGCGAGTCGATATGACCAGTCCAGATGACCACGTTGTCGCGCAGATGACGAATCTGGGATTCGCGCCGTACAAGACCGTCAGTCACCATACAGCCAGCAATGTTGCCGATCCGTGACACGCTGAAGACCTCACGGACATCGACCATGCCGATGACCTCTTCACGTTTTTCGGGTGCCAGCATGCCGGACAGGGCGCTGCGGACCTCATCAACAGCATCGTAGATGATATTGTAGTAGCGGATATCGATGCCGTTAGTCTCGGCATGGCGCCGTGCCATTTGGTCGGCCCGTACATTAAAGCCGATGATCACCGCATTGGAAGCAATGGCCAGATTCACGTCGGTTTCGGAAATACCACCCACGCCGCCATGAACCACTTCT
>DAHVSI010000106.1 GCA_027324645.1 Castellaniella sp.
AGCAAAGGGTACATTTATGATACGGGATTCGCAATAAGCGAATGATCAGGGCGATACCGAATAACGTGAAAAGTATATTGATCAGAAAATACAGGGTGTCGCTGAACATGTAATGACCTGGTTGTTGACGACGTCAGGGGCGCTCGCCTGTGGGAAATGGCCAGGACCCTTCCGGGTTGATGGTGTCTGGCAGGGAGGCGGCATTGGCCACAGCCGCTTTTTTGGCTGCGCGGGCAGTTTTTTTGTCGGCCACCTGAGTGGTGGCGGGCGCTGGTGCCGCTGTTTTGGTAGCAGCCTTTGCTGCCGTTTTCTTTACAGCAGCTTTTTTAGCGGCCGTTTTTTTGGCCGCTGACTTGCGGGCGGTCTTGGCAGCCTTTTTGGCTGTGCTCATAGCAGGTTCTCCGTCAATGAAACGACAAACAGGTGCCCGGCCTGTACATAGCGCGGGCACACCCGAAGTCTACCGCATGCTGTGACGGGATTCTACAATATCGTGCGCTCTCAGGCCGTTGAGTGGGCTTCGTTTGTCGACGCGGACGGGCCGTGCGTGAAGGTTTCGGTCAATTCAGCTAAGCGCGTGTCGAAGGGGTCAACCTGGCGTGCTTTGACGTGGCCAAAGCCTCTTAGCTGGCGGGGCAGGTCAGCCAGTTCAAGCGCCTGCACAAAGTTATCTTCGTTCAGTCCCTTGGCGACTGCCCGCAGCGCTCGCCGATAATCACGCAGCAGGCGTCGCTCCATGCGCCGCTCGGCAGTGTAGCCAAACACGTCCAGCCAAGTGCCACGCAGGTGCCTGCCGTGGGCCAGAAGCCGGAACACGTGTTCAAGCCAGGGGCCAAAGGTGATCTTGCGCGGCACGCCGGTGGCCGGGTCACGCTTGGCTAGTATGGGGGGAGCCAGATGAAACTGCAGCGTGTAGTCTCCTTCGAACTGTGCTTCAAGCTGCTGTTGGAATTCCCCATTGGTAAACAACCGCCCAATCTCGTATTCGTCCTTGTACGCCATCAGTTTGTGCAGTGAATAGGCTGCCTTGGCAGTCAGGTGCGGACGTGCATTGGGCCGCAGCGCGGCTTCCGCCGCCCGGATCCGCTCAATGTCCTGCTCAAACTGCTTGGCATAACCCTGGTTCTGGTAGGCCGCCAGATACGCCGTGCAGCGTGCCATGATGGCGTCCAGGGGCTCCGGGGCATGAATACGGACAGGCTGGGGGGCGGGACGATCAGGGTGCAGCAGGCCAGGATCATGCGCCAGGACTCTGCCCAGATCAAAGGCCTGGCGGTTTTTCTCAACGGCCACACCGTTCAGTTCAATGGCGCGGGACAGGGCGTCGCGCGACACGGGCACACTGCCACGTTGCCAGGCGTACCCAAGCATCAGCATGTTGGACAGGATGCTGTCACCAAAATAGCGTTCTGCCAGACCATGAGCGTCCAGTTCCCAGGCCGTGTCTGCGCCCACTGTTTGCCGTATCGTGCCCAGCAGCGGCTCTGCATCCATGTTCACATCCGGGTTGTGTGTAAACTCGGCCGTGGGTGCGACCCAGGTATTCAGGACGGCACGGGTATGGCCGCGCCGCAGCGTGGCCAGCACATCCGGGTTGTTTGCGGCTACCGCATCACACAAAATGGCCACATCGGCCTGGCCGGCGTCAATGCGTACAGCGCCGGTTGTGTCCGAACCCGATGCCACCCGCACGTGGCTCATGACAGTGCCGCCTTTTTGCGCCAGCCCCGTGATATCCAGTACCGACGCCCCGCGGCCCTCCAGGTGGGCAGCCATGGACACAATGGCGCCAATGGTGACCACACCGGTGCCGCCCACACCCACCACCAGCAAGTTGCAAGAAGCCGGCTCAAAGGCGTGCGAGGGTGCGGGCAGATCAGCAATCACTTTTTGCAGGGTATCCGCGTCGGGCAAGCCGCTACTGGCCGGCTTCTTGCGGGGCGTGCCGCCAATCACCGACACAAAGCTTGGGCAGAAGCCGTCGACACATGTGTAGTCTTTGTTGCAGCTGGATTGGTCAATCGCCCGTTTGCGACCAAATGGCGTTTCTACCGGTACCAGGGACAAACAGTTGGAGGCCACGCCACAATCGCCACATCCTTCGCACACTGCGGTATTGATCAGCAAGCGCTTGGCCGGGTCGGGAAAGGTTTTCTGGCGTCGGCGTCGCCTTTTTTCTGCAGCACATACCTGGTCATGGATCAGCACCGTCACACCGGGAGTGTCGCGCAGTTCACGCTGAAGACGGTCCAGCTCATGCCGGTCATGGACCTGAATGCCATCTGGCAGCGCAACACCTTTGTAGCGGGTGGTGTCGTCGGTGGTGACCACAATCTTTGCCACGCCCTCGCCGCGCAACTGCTGGCAAATCTGTGGCACCGAAATCTGCCCATCCACCGCCTGCCCTCCGGTCATCGCCACCGCATCATTAAACAGGATTTTGTAGGTGATGTTGGCGCCCGCCGCAATCGCCTGTCTGATAGCCAGGTAGCCGGAATGAAAATACGTGCCTTCGCCCATGTTCTGAAACACATGGGGCATCTGCGTATAGCCTGACAGGCCAATCCAGTCGGCCCCTTCACCGCCCATTTGTGTCAGTCCGGCCGTGTCCCTATCCAT
>DAHVSI010000142.1 GCA_027324645.1 Castellaniella sp.
TCTTGTCAGGCTCTTTCACTCGTCCCGTCCATGCTCAGGCAGGGGATATTTTCAGCGTCGATTACGGGCCCCTTGGCACCATTCACTGCAGCTTCGTCTGACTCTGGAGCAAACTATGAAACTTCCCGTCAACCAGTTCAAACAGGCACTTAAAAACGGCGAGCCGCAGATTGGCTTATGGCAAGGGCTTGCCAGCGCCTATACCGTCGAACTCTGTGCAGGCCTTGGGTACGACTGGCTATTGATCGATGGCGAGCACGTGCCCAATACCGTACAAACCATCTTGGCACAGCTGCAGGCCATGGCAGGCTACGACGTGGCACCTGTGGTGCGTCCGGTTGGCAATGACCCAATGCTGATGAAGTGGTTGCTGGACATTGGCACGCAAAACTTTCTGATTCCCATGATCGCCACTGCTGATGAGGCCCGTACAGCAGTTCAGAGCGTGCGCTATCCACCTCAAGGTATTCGGGGCGTTGGAACAGCGCTAGCCCGGGCTGCCGCATGGGGTGGTGTCAGCGATTACGTGTCACGTGCCAATGACGAGATGTGTGTTCTTTGCCAAGTAGAAAGCGCAGAAGGCCTGCAGAACCTTGATGTCATTTTGGATGTTGAAGGCGTCGATGGCGTTTTCATTGGGCCGGCTGACCTGGCTGCCAGCCTGGGTTATATTGCCAACCCCGGACACCCGGATGTTGTTAACGAAATAGGCAACGCCATAAAACGCATTGTTGCCAAGGGCAAAGCAGCAGGGATACTTCAGGCCAACGTCGCCCAGGCAAAAGCCTACCTGCAGATGGGAGCGACATTTGTTGCGGTGGGCCTGGATGCGGCTTTGTTAAGGCGGGCCGCCATTGATCTGCTGGCTGAATTCAAGGATGACGTAAAGGTGGATAAGCCACAGCAGGGCGCTGCCTACTGACGTCACAATAGCAAATCAGCCCGGGAGCGTCATGCCTGCTTACTCAATCGGTGCAAAAGAGCACCCCGGCAACGGTATGATGTCCGCTGATTGTCATGTGAAACGGAGGTTACATTGAGCGTTCACAGCCAAACACGGCGCACATCCGTGCCGCAACTCATGGCCCGTAAAGGACAGGAAAAAATTGTTGCACTGACTGCATACAGCGCGCCCATCGCCCGCCTTATGGATGGCGTGGTCGACATGATCCTGGTGGGTGACTCCACCGCCATGGTCGCCTACAACATGCGCGACACCCTATCGATAACTGTGGAACAGATGGCGGCACACGCTGCCGCCGTCGTGCGCACCGCGCAACAACCGTGCGTGATGGTCGATATGCCCTTTGGCAGCTATCAGGAATCGCCCCAGCAGGCGTTTAAGAACGCGGCGCACATGCTGGCCGTGAGCGGCGCCGACGGCGTCAAACTCGAAGGCGGCGAACCCCTGGCAGCCACCACACAGTTTTTGGTGGAGCGGGGCATACCCGTCCTGGCCCACGTGGGTCTTATGCCGCAATACGTCAACACCATGGGCGGCTTCCGGGCGCAAGGTATGTCTGACGAATCCGCCCAGCGCATCATGCAGGATGCCGCGGCACATCAGCAGGCTGGTGCCTGGGGTGTTGTGATCGAAGGCGTCGCCGAATCCCTGGGCCGGCAAATCACCCAGCAACTGGATATTCCTACCATTGGTATTGGGGCATCGCCCGCCTGCGACGGACAAATCCTGGTCACCGAAGACATCCTGAACCTGAGCGGCGGCCGCATCCCGCGTTTTGCCCATACCTTTGCAGACGCTGCCAGTGTCATTACACAAGGCATACAGGCCTATGCCGACCAGGTGCGTAGCGGTGACTTCCCTACAAAGGACAACTGCTTTGGGGTAAAGAAGGGGTAAGGGGAGCATCACAATGCCTGTTCCCACTCAATGGCGACAGGCAAAGCTCGCAATCAGTCGGTTTCCACATGGCGCGGGCGAGCGTTGTAACGAGCCGGTTCCCCGTATGGGTGTGGGTGGAGGACGAGACTAGCCGACTTCTGGCCCGCAGGGCCGGGGAGGCAGTCCGGCCTCCAC
>DAHVSI010000117.1 GCA_027324645.1 Castellaniella sp.
GTGTCGTAGTCCAGGGCATGGTCGATCATTTTTTCGACCTGGGCATAATCGTCGTCATCATAGTCAAGACGCACCATGACGCCATCGGCAATCATTTTCTCGTGCAATGCTTTGACGGTGGGAATGGTGGAGCCGTGTATGATTTTGTGCAGATGTGACGCATACAGGCGGCCGGCCATGAGATAGTACGACCAGGTACCTTCATCCAGGCAATTCTGGATAAGCTTTTCCTGCAATTCTGCTGTGGAGACCGTATCTGGCATGGTGCTGACAGCCTGAATGACGATACTGCTCCAGTCGACTTTATTGCCCAGTGTGGCTGCAGCCCAGCGCCCCCAGCCATTTAGCTTGCTGGGAATATAAGGCTCGATGCGACCGTCACGCTTAACGATGTTTTTGATCACTGTTGGGTTCCCTTGATAAGCAGACTTGACTGGCAAATCAACCACTTGTCCACACTGAAAGCGGTTTTTGCCTTAGCCTTGATAACGTCTATATGTTGTGTATGCCCACATAGTAAATACAATATGTGGTGTTTGTAAACCCGTTGCATCGAAACCAAATATACGATAATGCATCAAAGAATTAGGGTGTACAGAAACGTCAATTTGTGTCAGGCAGGGCGGTTGTGGGCCCTTAAAAAGCCACCGGCCGTGCAGGCAAGGCTGACACGGCCGGTGTGCAAAACACGCCCCGCAGGGCATGTTTATTGGTCAGAACAAGTTTTTAATCTCTTCAATTGAGCCCGGATCTTCGAGCGTACTCATGTCGCCAGTCTCGCGCCCCTCAGCCAAGGCCTGCAAGGCCCTGCGCAGAACCTTGCCGGAGCGGGTCTTGGGCAGGCTGTTGACCGGGTAGACGGCTGAGGGACGTGCTACCGCTCCGAGTTGCTTGGCGATGACATCCTGAATTTCGGCAAGCAGACTGGACTCGTCGATGTTGTCGCTGCGCAACGTGACAAATGCGATTGGCGTTTGGCCTTTTACCTGATCCGTGACGCCGACAACCGCGGCCTCGGCCACGCCCGGGTGGGTAGATACGCTGGCCTCGATTTCGCGCGTTCCCAGCCGGTGGCCGGCAACATTGATGACGTCGTCGGTACGACCCAGTATGTAGTAGTAGCCGTCCTTGTCGCGGATGCCCCAGTCGGACGTGTTGTAGACCGACTGGCTTGGAACGGATTGCCAGTATGTGCTGATGAATCGTTCATCGTTTTGCCACACCGTTTGCATAAAGCCGGGTGGCAGGGGAGAAGCAATCGTGACAATCCCTTTTTTATCCGGTTCGGTAATTTCAGCGCCGGTTTCCTCGTCGAACAGCTTGATGTTGTATCCATACACAGGCAGGCCGGCACTGCCCAGTCGACGCTCGATGGGGGCAACGCCGGTTGGCAGGGTCAGAATGGGCCATCCTGATTCGGTTTGCCAGTAGTTGTCGATGACAGGTACACCCAAAGCTTCCTGAGTCCAGGCCGAAGTGGTTTCGTCCAGTGGTTCGCCTGCCAGAAAAAACGCCTTGAGACTGCTTAGGTCATGGGCCTTGGCGGCATCAGGAGCCTCTTTTTTAAGCAGCTTGATGGCTGTAGGCGCACTGAACATGGACGTAACGCGGTACCGCTCTACCAGTTGCCACCAGATCGAGGGATCGGGCCGGGTGGGCAGACCTTCATACATGACGGTTGTGGCGCCGCCAATAAGTGGGGCATAGACAATATAGCTATGACCCACGACCCAGCCGATATCGCTGGTGGTAAATAGCGTATCGCCGGGTTCGCAAAGGTAAATTCTGCGAATGCTTGACCCCAGGGCCACTGTGTAGCCGCCCGTGTCGCGCTGTACGCCTTTTGGCGTGCCGGTAGTGCCGCTGGTGTACAGAATATAGGAAGGGTGTGACGATTCCACCCACTCACAAGGGACTTGTGTGGAAAGATGTTTGGTGCGCTGCGGTTCGTAGGCTACATCACGACCGTCTTGCATAGGCATGTCTGCCAGGTCGCGATTGACCAGCAATACCTTGTCTGGCTGGTGCTTGGCGTGCTTGATGGCTTCG
>DAHVSI010000127.1 GCA_027324645.1 Castellaniella sp.
CTATCCAACCGGTCGAAGTGCCGCCAACGCCCGACGCCCCGGATACCACAGAACCCGAAACGTCTATGGACAGCAACTGGCAGGCCGCCTTGCGCCAAGAACTTGATGCATGCAAGCAGCGGGGCTTTTTTGAACGGCCCAGCTGTGCCTGGGCAGCCCGGAACAAATACTGCGAACCCAATAATGCGTGGGGTCAGGTACGCGACTGCCCCAACAAGTCTTTCTAGTATCGGTCGTGCGGCACAATCAGCGCATTGAACCGTTGTGTTTCTTCAGACGCCTTTTGATGTCATACTTTGCTCATGACGACTCATTCAGCCCCTAAAACCACCCGGCGGGACGTGGCCACCATACGGCGCGCGCTCTATCGCCTGACCGCCATGCAAAAACTGTTTTGCCTGGCACTTATCGTGATTGCTGCGTTCATTGGCTGGGCTGTTCTGACGCGGTTGGTGGCGTTTGGTCAGGGTGTCGACTACAGCTCGCTGCAGGTGCTGGGTGACGACACCATCGCTGTATTGCAGCAGTACAACCCATTTTTCTGGTGGGGGCTTGCCATCATTTTCCTGCTGCTGCTTATTTATATCCTGATGGGGTTTGTTGCGGCAACACAACGCCAAGTTCGAAACCGCCTGGTCAGCACAGCAATGGTTCAGCATATCGTGTCCCAGCTTTCAGATGCCGGCAGGCAAGTGCTTGAATGGGCCTGGCAAGATCGGCGCGAGCCCATCTCTGTCGGTGTGCTGCAAACCGCACTGCTGGAAATGCGCACCGACCGCGCAAGCAAGCTCTCGCTGGCCCATGAGCATGCACACATACTCGGCGCAGCACCTGCTCAACCCCAAACCAACAACGCAGAAAACACGCCCACGTCATCGCCTCAAGCCAGCCCGCCTGCGGCAACATGACTTGCTTTTTTTTCAGGGGTATGTTCGACTACGACCTATGAGTTACATGCACGCCCTTTCTGCCAACAAGCAGCCGCGCCAGTTCGCGGTGGCCTTGTCGCGTGCATCGGCCGCAACAGGCGGCACCTCCCTCCTTTCCAGCAGCGCGCTTTCTGCCCTGCTACCCCTCCTACTACTACCGATCGGTTGCCGGGCCTAGCGCCCCGTGGCAGTCCGGCAGCCCATTCCGCCACCTGTCTCTTTCCAGCTTCCGTTTGCTGTAACAAAGGCAATTGCTGGTCAGTACTGACTGATCCGGTCTTTGTTTGCCATTTTGCTTAAAACAGGTATTTCCATGATTGCAAACCCATCCAAAAAATATCACCCCTTTGTGCCCTTTGCTGAAGATTTCAGCGAGCGAACCTGGCCGTCACGCCGTATTACTCAGGCCCCTGTCTGGATGAGCACCGACCTTCGTGATGGCAACCAGGCACTGATTGAGCCCATGAGCGTAGACCGCAAACTGCGCTTTTTCCGGCAACTGGTCAAGATCGGGTTTAAGGAAATCGAAGTAGGCTTCCCTTCAGCCTCACAAACGGATTTTGATTTTGTCCGCACCCTGATCGAAAACAACCACATCCCCGACGACGTCACCATCATTGTGCTGACCCAGTCACGCGAAGACCTGATCAGTCGCACCATCGAGGCAGCAGCTGGCGCCAAAAGCGCCATGGTGCATTTGTACAACGCCTGTGCACCCGCATTTCGCAAGATTGTCTTCAAGATGTCACGCGAAGAAGTCAAAGACATTGCCCTGGCAGGTACGCGCTGGGTCAAGCACTACATGGCGCAGCACCCCGAAACACAGTGGCGCTATCAATACTCACCCGAAGTGTTCAGCACCACCGAACCAGACTTTGCACTGGACGTGTGTAATGCTGTAACGGAAGCCTGGCAACCGTCTGCCGACCATCCCATCGTCCTTAACCTGCCCGCCACAATCGAAGCCACCACGCCAAACCTGTATGCAGATCAAATCGAATGGATGCATAACAATCTGGCTCAGCGCGAGCACATCATTCTGAGTGTTCATCCCCATAACGATCGGGGCACGGCGGTGGCGGCGGCTGAGTTCGCCGTGATGGCAGGGGCCGACCGTATCGAAGGCTGCTTGTTTGGCAATGGCGAACGCACCGGTAACGTCGATCTGGTCACGCTGGCCATGAACTTATACACCCAGGGCGTACACCCGGGCCTGGACTTTTCCGACATTGATGAAGTGCGCCGGTGTGTGGAATATTGCAACCAGCTGCCCGTCCATCCACGCCACCCTTATGCGGGCGACCTGGTCTTTACCGCCTTCTCGGGTTCCCACCAGGATGCGATCAAAAAAGGCTTCGCAGTCCAGGATCCGGACGCAGTCTGGGAAGTACCCTACCTGCCCATTGATCCCGCCGACCTGGGGCGCAACTATGATGCCGTCATCCGGGTCAACAGCCAGTCAGGCAAAGGCGGAGTTTCTTACCTGCTTGAACAGGAACACGGCTTGGCCCTGCCCCGGCGCCTGCAGATTGAATTCAGTCGGGCCATCCAGCGCGTTACCGAAGAAACCGGCACGGAAGTCACGGCAGAAAATGTCTATGATGTTTTCAGGAACGAGTACCTGGACGGACGGACGCCATGGCGCCTAGTTCGCCATCGCATCAGCGGTGACCGCAAACAGGCCGATGGCCAGCAATTCCACATTGATGTCGAGCTTGAGCACAATGGCGCCGTCAGGCAGCTGTCGGGCTCCGGCGATGGCGCTATTGCGGCGTTTGTGAATGCGTTGGACATGGACATCTGCATCATGGACTACAACGAGCACGCCATCGGCAGCGGAGCTGATACCAAGGCCGCATCGTATGTTGAAACGCGCATTGGTGATTCGGCTTCGGGCTTTGGTGTAGGTGTGCATCGTGACATTGTCACTGCATCCTTTCTGGCGATTCTTAGCAGCCTGAACCGCCATGAGCAGTTGCAGCAGGCAACGGGCTCATCAGCCATGGTTGCCTGAGCGCACGACGTTATTGTTGTACCGCGCCACCAGTTACCACTGTGGCGCGGGCTCCCACATCACGTTGGCTTCTTTGTCACGGGCCGCACGGAGCATGCTTAACAGCGGCCAGGCCCGTTGACGGAAGCTCACCGGCTCGGCAATGGGATGCACTTTGACATCCTCATCCTCTTCGGCCGAATCCTCCCCAGCCGCCTTGTCAGTGTCAATAGCCTGTTCAATGGCCTGAATCGCATCAGGCAACTGTTCGTAGGTAATGATTCCGCGCTCGGGCAGCGTGTCACCATACGAACGGCCTATTACCTCCATGATGGTCAGCGCATGGGCAGAAAACATCAAGACATCTGAAGCAGCTTTGGACTGGAACACAATCAGCATAGCGGTTTTCCCTGAAAGACATACAGACACACTACCGTACCCGCCGGCTTCTGCCAACAGGCATGATGCAAGGTTACCCCAACCTGTTTGCGTCTTGTCATGTACCCTCGTTTTCTGGCACTGATTTTATCCATCCTGCTGGCCACAATTGCCACGCCGGCACACGCTGACTGTGATCCACCCCTGACCGGCTCCCCATGTGGCCCCGGCGGCATCGCGTCCATGTCGGGCGCCGAGCCCTCGCTGAATCTGGGAGCCGGCAACCCCATACACATCGCTACAGGCAACAAGTATCAGCAAGAAACTGACTTGCCGGCCAACCCACATTTTCCCGGGCTTCAGCTAGTCCGTCACTACAATTCACTCGACCCGCGCACAAGCACAACAGGGCGTGGCTGGGCGTTGTCGTACGACACCCGGCTGTACCGCGTTGCCAGCGGCTGGCAGGTTTTGCAGGCTGACGGCAGCCGGGTGCATTTCAGCGACCGCAATGTGTCGGATGACGGCGATCATCACAATCAATATGGCCGGCTGGATCATGTTAACCAGCACCATAACTGGTTCTGGCCTTCAGGCGTCATCCTGCGTTTCAATCAGCGCGGCCTTCTGGTATCAATCCGGTCCCTTTCCGGCGAACTGACACTTATTGAACGCCACCCACCCCAGCATCCTTACGCCGGCCATATGCATAGGGTCGTGAATGAGCGCGAGCAGGTCATGACGTTTCATTATCAAATGCATGACCGCCAACCCCTGCTGCATCATGTTGACACTCCGATGGGGCGTTTTCTGTACAGCCATGATGACCAGTTACGCCTGACACGCATGACCCGGCCTGATGCAATGGAACGCCTGTACCTCTACGAACCCGCCCGCCAGGCCGGCCATGCCCATGCGCTGACCGGCATTGTCATCAAAGATACCCACACCTCACAATACAAGCGCCTCAACACATGGGCGTACGACCAGCAGGGCCGGGCAATACAGTCCATTGCTGGTGGCCCCAGCAGCCTGCATCAGCGCATCGATATCACTTATGCCAAGCCACCCGGCCGCCGGGATCAGGGCCTGACCCTGGTCGACACGCCCAATGCCAGGCAAACCCGGTTTTACACGCAGATCATCGCATCACGCCATGTGTTGACTCGCGTAAGCGGCGCCGGCTGCCCGGGCTGTGCACGCCCTGGTACCCGCGCCAGTTACGACCATGCTGCCCGCCTGATCAGCGTCAATGGCACACGCATTGACCGCAACAGGGATGGCGCTATCCATCGTTTACGTCCGCACCAGTCAGGGTGGCCCGGATTGCTCTTTACCTACGATGCTGATGGCTATCGCACAAGCTGGCAGTCTACCCAGACCGGAAAGGAACGTATCCGTTACAACAACCGCGGCTTGCCAACCCTGAGGCAGTTTGCCAACGGTGACCGGGTGGCTATTGACTACAACGTTCATGATCGCCCTGAAGTGTTGCAAGAAACCCATGACGGCAAGCACAGCACCACCCGACTTGCCTGGTATGGCACACAACTAACCGGCATCACACACCCCCGGGAAAGTGAACAACGCACGTATGACCAGCGCGGCCATCTGGCTTCACGGCAGGTCACCCGTCATTGTCGTGCCACCGTACTGTGCCCCAAATACAGTGAAACGTTCTTGTACGATGCCATGGACCGTCTGGTCCAGCACACGTTGCCCGAGGGCGGGAAGCTGCACTATGAGTGGGGCCGGAAAAAACAGCTCACCGGCATCGTATGGGAAGACCACCACGGAGCCCGCCACCGTATTATCCGTGCCCTGCCCAACACAGCCGGCTATCAGTATGGCAACGGCCTGCACCTGGATAGCCTGGCCGACAAAAAGCAACGCGTCCGCTGGCTCAGGCTCACCAACGACACCCACAGTCTGCTTGAACAATACCTGGAATACGACAAACAACAACGCATCCGTGCCGAGCTTATTGACGCCCATGTACCAAACACGACTACGCCGCTCACACAACAGTGGCGCTATGCCCGCAATCAGGCCGGGCAGCTTATCGGCAGCGCCATGGTGTCTGGCTCCGGCACAAAGGCCGACACGCGCAAAGACATCTGGACGGCGTGGGGTCCGGGCGGTCAGGCTCGTGCGTGGTCCAACGTCGGCAGCACATTCCGCCCCGTCGTGCAGCGCGATCCGTCCGGACTGGCCAGGCACGCGGACGGCTACGACCTTACCTACAATGCCGCGCGCCGGTTGGCTACGGTCAAACAAAATGGCAAGCGTCTTGCCAGTTATCGCCACAACGCATTTGGCCATCGTATTTCACGCCGGGGGGCCAATGGTCACAAAACTGACTACTATTACGTGGGCAACCGGCTGGTGGCAGAAACCAGACACAACCTGATCCAACCCGGCTCAAAGCCGCGCGGCACAGACTCTTCCCTTCCCGTTACCCGGCGCTACGTCTATGCGCATCATGTGCCCGTGGCCGTTATTGACTACGACCCCAGCACCGGCAAACAGCGCCTATATTACGTACACGCTGACCTGGCCGGCCTGCCGCGCCTGGCCACCGACACACATCAAACAATCCGCTGGCAGGCCGACTACACCCCGTTTGGCGAAGCAACGACTATCCGCGGCGATCTGACCTTGGAACTACGGTATCCCGGCCAACTACACGATCCGGCCACTGGCTGGCACGATAACCTCCTGCGCACCTATCAGCCCCGCTGGGGCCACTACCTTGAACCCGATCCTCTGGGGCCCGTGCCCGGCCATCAGGCGTTTGGCTATGCCGCACAGCGTCCACGCCAGCATGCCGACCCTACCGGCTTGCTCCTGTTTGCCTTCGATGGCACGCGGCAAAGTCCTGCCACCCAGGGCAACGTCTGGAAAATGAGCCAATACTACCTTGATGGACCCGTCCACTACCACGACGGCCCCGGCAACTCCTACCGCCTGGACTGGGATGCCATCACCGCCACGCGGGCTGGACGGATCATCAACACCCAGTGGGACAGGCTGTTAACAGAACTTGCCAGTGCCGATCCCCATGACACGATTCCTATCGACATCCTTGGATTTTCTCGCGGTGCGGCACTGGCACGCCATTTTGGCAATCTGGTGACCCGCCACGTTGATCAAGGCATGTTCGAGGCCAATGATCCGGCTCATGGTCATGTGTCAGCGTGTGTCGATCTCCGGTTCATGGGCCTGTTCGACAGCGTCGCCCAGTTTGGTGTCGCAGGCAGCCAAAATTATATGTACGATCTGGACGTCTCCGCCGCATGGGAATGGATTGCCCATGCCGTGGCTTTGCATGAGCACCGCTGGGACTTCCCGCTGCTGCCGGCACGTGGTGACGTCCAGGGCCAGATCATTGAAGCCCCCTTCATTGGCGCCCACTCTGATATTGGCGGTGGAGTCCTGCCCGCTGAGCGCGACAAAGGCCTCCGCCACGGTGACCTGGCCAATGTGGCCCTGAACTGGATGCTCTGGCAGGCACATGCCGCTTCGGTACAGTTTGCACAGCCTGATCAGGCCGATCTGGTTATCAATGAACCCATTTTGCACGATTACCGTCTAAAGCTGCTCAACCGTCCGCAAGGCGGTGACCGGCCGCTCCAGTCCCCCGACGGCAAACATGTCCTGTCTTACCAAGGCGATGATCCGCTACTGGGCAAAAAACCCAGGACAGAAACCGAGGCATATATCCGGCGCCCAGACGGCTGGCCAAGGCTAAGCGGGCCGCAAGCCGGCGAGGTGGATCTGGATGGCTACGCCCAATGGCTGCACGATGAACTGGGCTGGCAAAGTCCGCCACTGTGAAACAGCGGTCTGATATGATTTACCTTTATCTTCCTGCCTGGGTGTTTTTCCCGGTCCTCCTACGTCATACGTATGCTCGCACAGCAACAACAACAGCTTATTTCATTTATTGCTGGGGCAGTCCAACAGTTAGTTCCCGATGCCGATGCTGCCGTACAGCTCGAACGGCCCCGGGCGGCTGCCCATGGTCATATCGCCACCAATATCGCCATGCAACTGGCCCGGGCGGCGCGCCGTAACCCGCGCGAACTGGCAACCCAGCTTGTCGATCACATCATGGCGCAACCCGACGCCCAGGCACTGGTGGCCAGCGCCGAAGTGGCCGGCCCCGGTTTCATCAATTTTCACCTGACCAGCCAGGCGCAGCAGGCCGTCCTGCAGGTCATTCACAAGCAGGCCGGCAACTACGGTCATCAGCTGCCTACCGGGCAAAAAGTGATGGTCGAGTTCGTTTCTGCCAACCCGACTGGCCCGCTGCATGTGGGCCACGCGCGGCAAGCCGCCCTGGGCGACTCGTTATGCCGGCTGTTTGCCACACAGGGGCACACCGTTACGCGCGAGTTCTACTACAACGATGCCGGCAACCAGATAGAGCAACTTGCCATCAGCGTCCAGGCTCGCGCAAAAGGGCTGTCCCCCGATGACCCGGCCTTTCCGGCCGACGGCTACCGTGGCGACTATATTGCTGACATTGCCAACGCCTACATGAATGGTGAAACGGCTCAGGCGTCCGATGGACAACCCGTAACCGCCACCGGCGATGTCACTGACCTGGAAAATATCCGTGCCTTCTCGGTAGCTTGCCTGCGGCACGAACAGGACCAGGACCTTGTGGCATTCGGGCTCGAATTTGATCACTACTACTTGGAAAGCTCTCTATACACAGATGGCAAGGTAGAACAGACCGTGCAAGCCCTGGTTGCGTCGGGCCATACATACGAGCACGATGGCGCCCTGTGGCTACGTACCAGCGAGCTGGATACCGGCGATGACAAAGACCGGG
>DAHVSI010000145.1 GCA_027324645.1 Castellaniella sp.
CATGATGGGCGTCAGGTCGCGGTCAAAATCCAGCGGCCGGGCATGCGCCGCTCTATACAAAAAGATTTGCGTCTGATGCGCATACTGGCCGGCCTGGTCGAACGTGTGGCCCCCGATGGCCGACGCCTCAAGCCCCGACAGGTCATCGCCGAGTTCGACAATTATCTTCATGACGAGCTTGACCTCATCCGTGAAGCAGCTAATGCCAGTCAGCTAAGGCGCAATTTTGGCAAAGGCTCGGGTCGCGATCACCTGCTGATGGTGCCTGAGGTCATCTGGGAATACTCCACCACCACGGTCTTCACCATGGAGCGCATGAGCGGCATTCCCATCAGCCAGACACAGAAGCTTCGCGCTGCTGGCATTGACTTGCCACGCCTGGCCCGTGAAGGCGTAGAAATTTTTTTCACACAGGTGTTTTCTGACGGCTTTTTTCACGCAGACATGCACCCCGGCAACATTTACGTCTCGGATTCCCCCGAAACACTGGGTCGCTATATTGCCCTGGATTTCGGCATTGTTGGGTCCCTGTCGGAATTCGATAAAAACTACCTGGCCCAGAATTTTCTGGCGTTTTTCCGCCGTGACTATCGCCGGGTCGCACAGTTGCACATTGAGTCGGGCTGGGTACCGGCTGACACGCGCGAAGAAGAGCTCGAAGGTGCTGTTCGAGCCGTATGCGAACCTTATTTTGACCGTCCGCTGGCCGAAATCTCGCTGGGCCAGGTCTTGATGCGGCTGTTTCAAACATCACGGCGCTTCCATGTCGAAATACAGCCCCAATTAGTGCTGCTGCAAAAAACACTGCTCAATGTCGAAGGCATGGGCCGCGACCTTGACCCCAATCTCGATCTATGGAAAACCGCGAAACCTTATCTTGAAAAATGGATGCGTGATCGCATAGGCATAGCAGGCCTGCGCGATCGCCTGATGCAGGAATCGGGACAGTGGGCACAGTTACTGCCGCAAATACCCCGCCTGATCCACGCCAACCTGGATAGACCCGATCAGCGTCCGGCACTGCACAACGAATTGACCCGGCTGCGCACCACACAGGAACAAACCAACCGGCTGCTTATGGTTGTTACCGCCATATTGGCCATTGCATTAGGCGTGGCAGTATGGGCACTGTTGGGCCGATAATCCTAATTGCTTGCTACAGGCATGACTGACCATGGTTGCCTCATTTGAAGATCGTATTCTGTCGCAAGACGAGTGCCTTGCCTGGCTGGCCAGTGGCCAGCTGCCAAGGCCCCTGGTCTTTACCAACGGTGTGTTCGACATTTTGCACCGCGGGCATGTCAGCTACCTGGACGCAGCCTCGCGCCTGGGTGCGTCACTGGTTGTGGCCCTCAACACCGATAGTTCGGTCAGACAACTTAACAAAGCGCCGGATAGGCCCGTCAATACCCTGGCAGACCGAGCCGCCATTGTTGCAGCACTGGCCAGCGTAAGCGCTGTGACCAGTTTTGACGAGGCCACGCCTGAAGCCATCATTGCCGCGCTGCAGCCCGAGATTATTGTGAAAGGTGGCGATTACGACATGAGTGTACTGCCCGAAACCCGGCTGGTGGAAAGCTGGGGCGGACGTGCAGTGGCCATTCCGATCGCCCATACACGCTCGACCACCGCACTCATACAGCGTATTCGGACGTAATCAGCCGTCCAGGTTAACGCCCTCATGCAGAGCGACCATGCCTGCAGCAAGATTAAAGTACTGTACCCGCGACAACCCGGCGTCCTGCATCATTTGCGCCAGCGTTTGCTGATCGGGATGCATGCGTATGGATTCGGCAAGGTAACGGTAGCTGCTGGCATCGTTGGCCACAGCGCGCCCAAGCCATGGCAGGATATTAAATGAATACCAGTCGTAAAAGGGCGCCAGTGGCGAGGCGATCTGCGAGAACTCAAGCACAATCAGCTTGCCGCCGGGCCGCAGCACACGACGCATTTCAGCTAGGGCCTTGTCTTTGTGCGTCATGTTGCGTAGACCAAATGCCACACTGACCCGGTCAAAGTATCCATCGGGAAAGGGCAGCAGTTCGGCGTTGCATACCGCTGTTGGCACAAGCATGCCCTGATCCGTCAGCCGGTCGCGCCCCACTTGCAGCATTGAGGCATTGATATCAGTAAGCCAGACTTCGCCATCGGGGCCTGCCCGACGCGTAAAGGCGCGCGTCAGGTCCCCTGTGCCGCCGGCAATATCAAGCACACGCATACCCGGCTGTACACCGGCCCGCCCAATGGCAAACGCCTTCCAGGCACGGTGCAGGCCTGCCGACATCAGATCGTTCATGACATCGTAGCGATCGGCCACCGAATGAAACACCTGGGCAACACGAGCCGCTTTTTCGTTCTGGTCGACCGTCTCGTACCCAAAGTGGGTGCGCGAGGAGGGGGAGTCGTTGTTATCCATGGTAGGTGCCGCTCTATCATCAAGGTTCATTCATCGTACCGCATTCATGGCGGGCCAGTCTGCCCTGACTGCCAGTTTGCGCTACCATGCCAACAACTGCCGGCACGCCGGCATGACGCTCAGGAAACCTGCCATGTCTGCCACTGTGCTTGTTGTTGAAGACGAACCGGCTATTCAGGAATTGCTGCAAGTCAGCCTTGCCGGGGCTGGCTACAAGGTGCTTGCAGCTATGGACGCCTCGCAAGCCCATGCCATCATGGAGCAGGCTTTGCCTGACGTCATAGTGCTGGACTGGATGTTGCCGGGTATGTCAGGCATGGCATTGGCCAAGACACTGCGCAACCAGTCGCGCACACACCATATTCCCATCATCATGCTCACGGCACGCGGTGGCGAAGAGGATAAAATACAAGGCCTGGAGGCTGGTGCAGACGATTACATGACCAAGCCTTTTTCGCCACGCGAACTGGCTGCACGCATCCGGGCAGTCATTCGGCGCAGGGCACCGCAGCTAGCCGATGACAACATACATGCAGGCACACTGGTCCTGAACCCGCGCGCCCATGAAGTGCACGGCAACGGCCACCCTCTCACGCTCGGACCCGCAGAGTTTCGATTATTACGCTTTTTCATGTCTCATCCGGACCGCGTCTTTTCCCGCTCACAATTGCTCGACCACGTCTGGGGCGATCATGTCTTTGTTGAAGACCGCACCGTCGATGTGCACATCCGGCGGCTGCGCAAAGCCCTGTCGCCAGGCAATCATGATCGCCATATCCAGACCGTACGGGGCGCCGGTTACCGGTTTGCCAGCCAGCCATGACTCGTACCCTTACCTTGCTATGCCTATGGGCCGCTATCAGCCTGCTGACAGGCTTGTGGCTTGGTCAGACAAGCGGCTGGGCAATGTTTGGACTGGGGCTGCTGGTGCCGGTCATGCTTCACGCCATCCAACAGGCGCGCATTGCGCGTTGGGTCAACGACATCTCGCGCCCGCCGCCTGCCTCAGTAGGGCTTTGGGACCCGGTTCTGGCCCCCATTTACAGAACACTGCGCAGCAACCGGCGCGAGCTCGCCCGCCTGCGGCAACATGTGCAGGGCTTGCTACAAGCCGCCGAAGCTTTCCCTGATGGGGCTCTGACACTGAATGCACGCATGGAGCTCACGTGGTGCAACCAGCCGGCGCGCAAACACTTGGGCCTGCAACCCAGTGCCGACCTTGGCTACAGCATTTTCAACGTGTTGCGCGTACCCGAATTTGCCCGGTATGCGCGTCAAAAGTCCTGGCCGGCGCCTTTGCTAATTCGCACCCATGGCAGCATCGAGCCACGCAGCCTGCTGGTCCAGATGTCGCGCTATGGCCTGGGCCAATACCTCATCGTGACCCGCGATGTCACACAAATGCAGCGCCTTGAGACAATGCGCAAAGATTTTGTTGCCAACGTGTCTCACGAGCTGCGCACGCCGCTGACTGTCCTGTCCGGCTTCCTGGAAACCCTTAAAGATTCGCCCCCAGATGAACTGGATGAGGCACGCCGGGCGCACTTTCTGACACTGATGCACGAACAGGCCACGCGCATGCAGGCCACGGTAGCTGACTTGCTGACGCTGTCGGCCCTGGAATCGGCCCCCGATGCCAGAGGCAAGACCGTCCCGATTGCCAACATGATCCACCAAGCCATCGAGCAAGCGCAGGCTCTGTCACAGCATACCCATACGTTTCATACGCACATTGATGCCACCCTTGAGCTGATTGGCGTGGCACCAGAGCTGAACTCGGCGGTGTCCAACCTGATTACCAACGCCGTTCACTACACGCCACCCGAGGGCGAGATCACTGTCACGTGGCAGGCCAATGATGACGGCTCTGCATCGTTTAGCGTGACGGACACAGGCATTGGCATTGCCTCTCAGGACATCCCCCGCCTGACCGAGCGATTTTACCGGGCTGATAAAGGACGTTCCCGAGAAACAGGCGGCACCGGGCTGGGGCTGGCCATTACCCGGCACGTGGCCTTGCGCCACCACGCTGAATTGTCCATACGTAGCCGCCTGGGCGAAGGCAGCTGTTTTACGCTGCTATTTCCTGCGGAACGCATTGTCACCGGAAAATCAGCCGACCTGCCCAATACCCGTTAAAATCCTTCGACTACTGCTTTTTTTAGAGACCGTATGTCTACAACCAGTCCACTTCGTCCTTTTCATTTAGCCTTTCCTGTGCACGATCTGGCCTTGGCCCGCGAGTTTTATGGCCAGACCCTGGGATGCCCAGAGGGGCGTTCCTCCAACGAATGGATCGATTTCAATCTGTATGGTCACCAAATCGTGGCACACTTGTCGCCCGAGGAATGCTCGCCAGTACAGACCAGTCAAGTCGATGCACACGATGTGCCGGTACGCCATTTTGGCGTCGTGCTGGACATGCCCACCTGGGAGCAATTGGCCGACAAGCTTCGCCAGGCCAACATGTCGTTCATTATTGAACCCACCATCCGGTTTCGCGGGCAGCCAGGTGAACAAGCCACTATGTTTTTTCTGGATCCATCCGGTAATGCCCTGGAATTCAAGGCGTTCCATTCCCTGGACGCCCTGTTCGCAAAATGAACCATTTACTCGCTTCCGTGCAACCGCCATGGCATATATCGTTCCAGGGCGACCGCACCCTGATGGTCACGCTGGACGCCTCCGTCAGTGTTAAAAATGGTCGGCGCTGCGGCTATGTGGCACAAGCATTGCGCCGCGCAGCCATTCGGGGCGTGGTCGATGTGGTACCCAGCTTCAATGCCATTGCCGTCCATTATCAGCCCCGGCTCTTTGGCAGCAGCACCACCTTCAAGCGGTTGGCTTCGGACGTAGCGCGAATTGTCAACGAGACGGGCGACAACCCGCCTGACACCCCCACGCAAACCCTTGACATTCCCGTCTGTTACGGTGGCGAGGAAGGGCCCGACCTGGCCCATGTGGCCCAGCACTGTGGCCTGTCAGAAGAAGACGTTATTGCCCTGCACAGCGGTACACCTTTGTATGTGTTCATGCTTGGGTTCGCACCGGGTGCGGCGTATATGGGCATGATGGACGAGCGCCTGGACATTGGCAGACGCGATACCCCACGCACTGCGCTGCCACAGGGCGCGGTTGCCATTGCCAACCGGCAAACAATCATCTATCCCAATCCATCACCGGGTGGCTGGCACGTGATTGGCACAACGCCTACACGCCTGTTTTTTCCGGAACAAGACCCGCCCACCCTGATCGCCCCAGACCAGACGGTGCGCTTTGTTCCCATCACGCAGCCTGAATTCCAGGCACTGCAACAAGACACCCTCAACACATAATCTTCAGGATTGACTGGCTACCGGCATGAGTATCACTGTTATCAAACCAGGATTACAGTCCAGCCTTCAGGATCTGGGCCGCTACGGCTATCAGCACCTGGGCGTACCCGTAAGCGGAGCCATGGACACGCGCGCCCATCGACTGGCCAACCTGATGGCCGGCAATACGGATGACTGTGCCACACTTGAAGTCACCCTGACCGGGCCCACCCTGGCGTTTCATATCACGACCTGTATTGCCATCAGTGGCGCAGCGTTGTCACCCACCATCAATAGCCACCCCGTCCCCAATAACCGTCCAATTATCGTCAAAGCTGGCGATCAGCTGGCATTTGGCCGTTGTCAGAATGGATTGCGCGCCTACGTGGCGGTCACTGGCGGTTTTGCCGTGCCGCCGGTCATGGGCAGCGCCAGTACCTACTTGCGCGGTGGCTTTGGTGGCTTGCAAGGTCGCGCATTGCGTGCCGATGACCAGCTCAGCGTGCACGAAACGCTAACCACCAATTCACCACAAGTGCTGGCCGACAAGCTGTGGCAGATCAAGCTGTATCTGCCTGCCATCCTGGGCCTGGGTACGCGCTCCGACGTCCGTACCATACGCGGCCCTCATGCCAATCTGTACACGCCCGAATCACTCGCAGCCCTGTTTGGCTCTGAATACCGTATTGAACCCGAGTCAGAACGCATGGGCTATCGCTTGAAAGGCCCGACACTGGCCATGACGGATCCCCAGCAGCTCTTGTCTGAAGCCACCAGTTTTGGTGCCATCCAGGTGCCCCCTGACGGCATGCCCATTATTTTAATGGCCGACAGGCAAACAACAGGCGGCTACCCCAAGGTGGGCCATGTCTGTACGGCTGATCTGCCCCTTGTGGCACAAAGTGCGCCCGGCCAGACGCTAACCCTGCAGGAAATTTCTTTGGCACGCGCGCAGCAGCTTGATAACCAGCGCGAAGAAGCATTCGGCCGCCTGTCACAAAACCTGCAACAGGTCCGCGATGCGCTTGCGCCCTACAGGAACAAGCTGTAAGCCGGGTTGCTGGTTTCATCCCAAAACGGGTAACCCAGCCGATCCAGAAATTGCGCAAACGCAGCACTGTCGTTTGGCGGCACTTGTATGCCCACCAGGACGCGCCCATAGTCGTCACCCTGGTTCCGATAATGGAACAGGCTGATGTTCCATTCGGGATTCATGGACTGCAGGAATCTCATGAGCGCCCCGGGACGCTCTGGAAACTCAAAACGAACCAGAGTTTCGTGCTGGGACAATGGTGACTTGCCACCCACCATGTACCGCAAGTGGGTTTTGGCCATTTCGTTGTCCGACAAATCAACCACCTGAAAGCCACAATTGCGAAACCCCTGCGCCAGCAGGTCTGTCTCGTCGTGCGAATCAATCTGCAGCCCAACAAAGACATGGGCGTGGCGCGGATCCGAAATACGGTAATTAAACTCGGTTACGCTGCGGTCGCCTATCGCCTCGCACAGCCGCCTGAAGCTGCCCCGCTCTTCAGGGATGGTCAGGGCAAATACCGCTTCACGGGCCTCGCCCACATCCGCTCGTTCAGCCACAAACCGCAGGCGGTCAAAATTCATGTTGGCGCCACTTGTGATGGCAACCAGCGTCTTGCCACGCCACTCGTTACTGGCCGCATAGCGGCGCGCCCCTGCCACCGCCAATGCGCCTGCGGGCTCCATGACGCTGCGTGTATCCTGAAAAATGTCTTTAATGGCGGCACATACGGCGTCGGTATCCACCTGCACCATATCGTCAACATAGCGCCGGGCAAGCTGAAAGGTTTCGGAACCCGCCTGCTTGACGGCCGTACCGTCAGAAAACAAGCCTACGTCATCAAGCGTGACCCGTTTATCGTGGCGCAAGCTGGTGGCCATGACGGCGGAATCCTGTGTCTCGACACCGATCACACGGATGTCAGGACGCAACGCCTTGATATAAGCCGCCACACCAGCAATGAGCCCCCCGCCCCCAACTGGCACAAAAATTGCATCGATCTGGCGCTGATACTGGCGCAGAATTTCCATGCCTACCGTGCCCTGACCGGCGATGACGTCCGGGTCATCAAAAGGATGCACGAATGTCAGGCTGTCGGCTTCCTGCAAGGCACAGGCGTACTCATAGGCTTCGGTGAAGCTGTCACCCTTTAGCACGACCTCGCCGCCCAGGCGCTGAACCGCTTGTACTTTAAGACTTGGTGCCGTCACAGGCATGACAATCACTGCGCGGCAGCCCAATTTGCGAGCCGCCAGCGCAACGCCCTGTGCATGGTTACCCGCTGAGGCCGCAATGACCCCGTGATGCAACTGGGCAGCCGAGAGATTGGCCATCTTGTTATAGGCGCCCCGCAGTTTGAAGCTGAAGACTGGTTGTGTATCTTCGCGCTTGAGCAACACCGTGTTACCGATCCGGGCAGAAATAGAAGGAGCGACTTCAAGAGGTGTCTCTGTTGCGACGTCATAAACGCGCGAAACCAGGGTTCGTTTAAGGTATTCGGTGAGCATGGACGGGGAAATTTGTGGCTCGCACCACATGCCGGAAAACAAAAAAACAAGAATAACACGCACCCAACAGCCTTCCGGCGGTTTCCGGATAAACTAGCGCCTTATGGAAACCTGGACAATCTCATCAATTGAGTGGCTGCTTGTCATGTTGGCGCTGCCCCGCGTTGGGCTTAGCGCCATTTTCATGATCAGCCTGGTTTCCGCCACCCTCATACCAATGGGTTCTGAGCCCGCTGTATTCGGCTATCTCAAGATTGCGCCACACATGTTCTGGCCGGCTATTTTGGTGGCTACCATCGGCAATACCCTGGGCGGCGTCATTACCTACTTTATGGGTATGGGGGCAGAAAAAGCGTACGAACGCTGGCGTGAAGAGCACCCTGGCAAGCACGATGATGGCGCAAGGCGCGCAGGGGGCCGCTGGCATGACGCACTGGCACGCTGGACCAGCCGTCTGGGGCCTGGCACACTGCTGTTCTCCTGGCTACCTATTGTGGGCGACCCGCTGTGTGCTGTGGCGGGTTGGTTCAGACTGGCCTTCTGGCCCAGCGTTTTCTATATGGCCCTGGGCAAGTTCTTGCGCTACCTCATCATGACAACGGCCCTGTTGTGGGTGTTTCCCACCATTGGCTGATTTATTCTTTGACCATATTCCCGTCGACAGGACAGCTTGCTACACTTAGCTGACAACATGGGGCCAGTCGCCCAGTATTGTTTGTCATACTGACAGGAGAACATCATGAATAAGTCACGACTGTTAACGATCATTCTGTTTACCGCTAGTACGCTGCTGGCCGGCTGCAACACCATGCACGGCATGGGTCAGGATGTTGAGTCCGGTGGCCAGAAAATCCAAAAAGAATCCGACCGTAACCGTTGATTCTGCGCGCATTCCATGAGCCGGCCTCTTGTTCTTATCACCGCACCCGTCCCGGACAACTTACGCGACCAACTCGACAAGCACTACGCAACGCTTGATTTACCGGCCGATGCCTGCCTGGCAACCGCTGTGGAGCCACGGCAGGCAAAGCACGTTTGCGGCATTCTGTGCATGGCGACCACGCCTGTCAACGAGCAAGTCCTAGCTCATTTTCCGCAACTACGCGTCGTATCAAACTTTGCGGTGGGTTTTGACAATATCGACATTGACGCCGCCACCAAACGGCGCATCTTGGTTTGCAATACTCCCGGTGTACTGGATGCCGCGGTAGCAGACCTGACAATAGGCCTAATCATTAGCCTTAGCCGCGACCTCGTGCGGGGCGACGCCTATGTGCGTGACGGCAGCTGGGAACAAGCCGGCCCACCACCTCTGACTGCCGATATCCGGGGCAAAACCCTGGGGCTGCTGGGCATGGGGCGCATTGGTCGCGAAGTGGCCCGGCTCGCACAGGCTTTTAATATGCCTGTGCTCTACCATAATCGCAGCCCAGATCACGAAGCGGATGCCAGCGGGCTGGCCCAATATTGCAGTCGTGACACCTTGTTCGCTCAGGCGGATTTCTTAAGCGTTCATGTGCCTCTGACACCCCAGACACGGTCGTCCATTGGCGAGCACGAATTTAGCCTCATGAAGCCGTCCGCCTACCTGGTCAACACGGGTCGAGGCGCCGTCATAAACGAAACGGCGCTGGTTACGGCATTACGCACCGGACAAATCGCCGGCGCAGGCCTGGATGTGATGGCACAAGAGCCCCTGCCGGCCAGCCACCCTTTCTGTAAGCTGCCCAACGTCATTCTGCAGGCGCACGTAGGCAGCGCCACGGTCGAAACGCGCCATGCCATGATCACACTGGCCACCCATAATTTGCTTGATGCATTGGGCAATAACCGGCCCCAGGCCATGGTTAACCCACATCTTCTTGATTCTGATGCCCCCTCTGCTCAATCGGAGACACCATGAGCCAACCCGCCCCTACAATCAGCCACTTTCCTGTTGTCACATCGCTGGACGGCCTGCCGGACGATATTCGCAGCCACATCGAAGGCGTACAAGAAAAGTCGGGATTCATCCCTAACGTTTTTTTGCTGCTTGCCAATCGTCCAGACGAGTTTCGCGCATTTTTCGCCTACCACGATGCCCTCATGGAAAAGCCTGGCAATCTGACCAAAGCCGAGCGTGAAATGATTGTGGTGGCCACCAGCAACCTGAATCACTGTCACTATTGCGTGATTGCCCATGGCGCCATCCTGCGCATCCGGGCCAAGAACAGCCTGATTGCCGATCAGGTCGCCATTAACTTCCGCAAGGCTGACATCACGGCGCGCCAAAAAGCCATGCTTGCCTTTGCTGAAAAAGTCACAAACGATTCACACCGCATTTCGGAAGCGGATTACGAAGCTTTGCAGGCGCACGGCTTTGAGCCGGACGATATGTGGAACATCATGGCCATCGCCGCTTTCTACGGCATGTCCAATCGCCTTGCCAACGCCAGCAGCATGCGGCCTAATGATGAGTTCTACAACATGGGGCGCTAACCCATCCCGACTACCTTTAACCCGCCTGCTACACAACCACGCCAAGGAGCCCACCATGTCCGCCAGTATCGTTCAGCCACGTCAGATGCACATTGGGGCCGGCGCCATTGACCAACTTGTCCCTGTTCTGCAGGGCATGGGATTAAAGCGTCCATTCATTGTGACCGATGCGTTCATGGTTTCAACAGGCAACGTGGCACGCCTGACCGATCCCCTCACACGCGCGGGCATGGCGTTCGATGTATTTTCAGATACCGTGCCCGACCCGACCTCAGGCTCTATTGACCAGGGGGTGCAGGCGCTACAGGCACACAAGCCGGATTGCGTCGTGGCTCTGGGGGGCGGCAGCCCGCTGGACAGCGCCAAGGCCATTGCTTTTCTGGCGCAATACGGCGGCCAAATGCGCGACTACAAAGTCCCCGTCATCAACGACGTGCCGGGCCTGCCTGTGGTTGCCATTCCCACGACAGCGGGTACCGGCTCTGAGGCAACGCGCTTTACGATTATTACCGATGAGGCCACAGACGAAAAAATGCTTTGTACCGGTGTCGCATTTTGCCCGGCGATAGCCCTGGTCGACTACGAGCTCACACTGACCAAGCCCCGTCGCCTGACCGCTGACACCGGCATTGACTCGCTCACACACGCTATCGAAGCTTACGTCAGTGCCAAGCGTAATCCCTATTCGGACGGCCTGGCACAGCTGGCCATGACCGCACTGGCCCGCCATTTGCGTACCGTTTGCAATGAGCCCGACAACCGGCCTGCGCGCGAGGCCGTCATGCTGGCTGCCAACCAGGCCGGCCTGGCGTTTTCCAACGCCTCGGTTTGCCTCGTGCATGGCATGAGCCGCCCCATAGGGGCCTTTTTCCATGTCCCCCATGGCTTGTCCAATGCCATGCTGCTACCCGCCGTGACGGCCTATTCCATTGATGCGGCCAGCGAACGTTATGCAGACTGTGCGCGTTTCATGGGTATTGCAACACATACCGATACCGACGCCACGGCAAATCGGAAGCTTATTGATGAACTTCATCAGCTTAATGCCGATCTGGACGTGCCCACGCCAAAAGGCTATGGCATAGACAAGGACCGGTATTTTGAACTATTACCCACCATGGCTGAACAGGCTCTGGCGTCCGGTTCACCGGGCAATAACCCCCGTGTACCCACTATTGACGAAATGGTAGCGCTGTACACTGAAATCTGGGAATGACCAGACAGGGCTGATTAGGCCAACCGAGCATGACTGACTCGCCTTCTCCCTATAAAAGCAGCCGCGGCATCAAAAGGCTGTTTTATGCGGGCCGTTATTCCGCCCAGGGCCTGGCTGCCGCATTTAAGCATGAAGCGGCGTTCCGGCAGGAGCTTGCCGTATTTATCGTATTGTGCCCGCTGGCCTTATGGCTTGACCGTACGCCGCTGCAAAAGCTGTTGCTCATTGGCAGCATGCTGTTTGTACTGGTTGTTGAATTACTCAATTCTGCTGTAGAGACGGTGGCCGACGCCCTGTGCCCCGACCATCACCCACTGATTGGCCGCGCCAAGGACATTGGCAGCGCCGCCGTGATGGTCAGTATTCTGACAAGCGTGCTGACCTGGCTGGTGATTATATTGTGCTATTGAATGGCTGCGACGGGCAGGCCAATTGTGACGCCGTTATTGACTGAACGGTAATGACAGCCCGATCATGGCGAACAGACCGCCACATACCTGGTTGAAGCGCCTGCCACAGCGCTGCAGCCAGCGCCGAACACGCTGTGCCAGGCTGGCTATCAGCAGCTCGGTAAAAATTTCAATCAGGACAAACGTCGCTGCCATAATGGCGAACTGCCCGAACAGACTACGCTGCGGGTTAATAAACTGCGACAAAAAAGCCCCAAAAAACAGGATGGCTTTGGGGTTGGAGATGGCAGCCAGCAGCCCGCGACGAAACAATACACGCCCGGAAGGCATGTGTGCCGTGCGATCTTGAACATTCAGATCGGGGGGTGCCGCACGCCAGACCTGAATGCCTAGCCAAACCAGATAGGCCCCGCCCAGCCATTTCATGACCACCAGCACCTGCGCCGAGGCTTGCAGCAAGGCACCGATGCCAACCATGGACAGTGCAATGATCAGGGTAAAGCCCAGGGCACCGCCCATTACCATGAACAAGGCCTGACGCGTGCCATACAATGCGCCACTGGTCAGGGCCAGTAACCCATTGGGCCCCGGAGTCAGGGACAGCAACACGGCCGCCCCCAAATACACCAGCCAGGTATCAAGGGCCATGATCAGACTCTGTCTGACTATGACTTGTTTGCCAGCGCCAGGCATCTTGGCACATGTCGTCGATGGTTTTTTGCGCCCGCCAGCCCAGTGCCTCTTGCGCCAGCGTGGTGTCGGCCCAGCAGGCAGCCACATCACCCGGACGCCGTGCCGTGACTGTGTACGGAACCTTGCGGCCGCTAGCCGTCTCGAATGCGCGAATCATGTCCAGGACGGAATAACCCGTGCCGGTACCCAGATTGACCGTAAGCAACGTCGAAGCTTGTGCGGCCTG
>DAHVSI010000129.1 GCA_027324645.1 Castellaniella sp.
CCTACCGGCGAAGCGTTTGACCTGGCCATGGAAGATCTGGCCACGCACGCTGCTGTGGCCCTGCGGGCTGAAAAACTTGTTTTTCTAACGCCTGACAACATCATCCGGCGTGCGGATGGGCAAGCCGGTGCTGAATTGGCCCGCAAGGACGCCGACGCCTTGCTTGCCGGCTCCACCCTGAACGAGGACAACCACCTATTCTTAAGCCAGGCGTCACGCGCCGTGAAACAGGGGGTCTCACGCGCGCATCTGGTCCCATGGACTCAGGACGGCAGCCTTCTGATGGAACTGTTCACCCACACGGGCATTGGCACAATGGTCGTCGAAGACACCTTGGACGATCTGCGCCCTGCCACCATTGACGATGTGGGAGCAATACTGCAGCTTATTGAACCCCTTGAACTTGATGGCACACTCGTGCCCCGGGGTCGCGCAAATATTGAACGCGAGGTTGAGAATTTTACGGTGCTTGAGCACGATGGGGTCATCTATGGCTGCGTTGCACTCAAACCCTTCAAAGCGCACGATATGGGGGAGCTCGCTTGCCTGGTTGTCCATACAGACAAGCAGGAAACAGGGGAAGGCGAACTATTATTGCGCCATACCGAAGCCCAGGCACGAAAACTGGGCCTTCAAAAACTGTTTGTATTGACTACGCGTACGGCACATTGGTTTATTAAGCGGGGCTTTGTTCAAGGAGATGTGACGGACTTGCCCGGGCACCGGCAAACCGACTACAACCATGCGCGCAACAGCCTAGTGTTTATCAAAAACCTGTAATGGAGCACGCTACAATGACGCTACAGCAATGCTTTTTACAAGGAACGTATCATGACTCGCATGGTTCAGTGCGTCAAGCTTAAAAAAGAGGCTCCCGGCCTGGCGTACCCACCCTACCCTGGTGAACTCGGTACGCGTATCTGGCAACAGGTCTCACAAGAAGCCTGGGACCAATGGATCGAAATTCAGACCCGGCTTGTTAACGAAAACCGGCTCAACCTGGCGGATAGCCGGGCCCGCAAGTATCTGGCCGGGCAAATGGAGCAATTTCTGTTTGAAGACGCCGATATCGAAGCCGAAGGTTTTGTGCCGCCGTCAGCATAAACCGGGAGGGGCGCCTGGCATGTGTTTGATCTTTTAGGTGTCGCTACCACCCTCTTGCGGATCACCCTGCAGTAGGCGCTCCACACTTTTTACCCCGGTATGGCGTACATCATCGCCGCGCACCATGAATATGACACGCTCGGCCATATTCTTTGCATGATCGCCAATACGCTCAAGGGCCCGTGCAATAAAGATCAGGTCAATAGACCGTGAAATCGTGCGCGGGTCCTCGATCATGTACGTAATGATGTGCCGCAAAGATGCCTTCCATTCTTTGTTTACCTCTTTGTCTGCACGCATGACACTGGCAGCAGCCACTTCGTCCTGGCGGGCAAAAGAATCCAGGGCTGTGCGTATCATGTTGCCCACCAGGTCGGCCATGTGGCGCAGCTCAACCACAGCTTCGTAACCACGTTCGGCCTGGTGCACGCGACTGGCCATCTTGGCGATTTTTTCTGCCTCGTCTCCACAACGCTCCATGTCGGTAAGCATCTTTGATATGGACAGCAACAAGCGCAAATCAATGGCTGTGGGCTGATTGCGAGCGATTAACAGGATAATGCGTTCGTCAATCTCGACTTCCAGCCGGTTGACTTCTTTTTCACGCATGCGGACTTCATCTGCCACCTCGACATCGCCCGTTGCCAATGCCTGCATACCGCCTCGCAGCATGGCTTCGACCTGTCCACCCATTTCGAGAAAGAGCGAACGCGTCTCTTCGATATCTGCGTGAAACTGTTTATTGGTATGTTCAAACATGACTGTCCCCTGACAGATACTGCACGCCGTCCTGGCTTCCCACCAGGGCAACGTTGGCACGTCGTAATGCAAAGTAGCCGCAGGTAATCACACCCGGCAACATTGTTATCTTTTTCTCGTAGTCCACCGCACCGGCCGTATCGTTATCAAGACCGTCGACATCAAGAATATGGCCGCCGTTGTCAGTGACAACATGCTCACGCCAGCGCGGACGCCCGCCGAGTTCGACCAGACGCTGTGTGACTGTTTCGCGAGCCAACGGTATGACTTCGACAGGAAGCGGGAACTGCCCAAAGCGCTTCACTACCTTGGTGTCATCCACAATACAAACAAACTCGTCAGCTGCCGAGGCAACGATTTTTTCTTGCGTGAGCGCTGCACCACCGCCTTTTACCATCACGAGGTCGTGGTTGATCTCGTCAGCCCCGTCGATATAAACCGCCAACCTGTTTACCTTGTTGAGGTCGTGCACCGGGATACCCGCAGCCTGGAGGCGTTGTGCTGAGCGCACGGAGCTGGCCACGGTACCCTTGAGTCGATGTTTGTGTGACGCTAGCGCATCAATAAAGTAATCGACTGTAGAACCGGTGCCAATACCAATGAAAGCATCGTCCGGCAGCCTTGAAAGTACATGATCAATGGCATGGCGAGCTACGGTCGCCTTGAGTTGGTCCTGTGACAGCATGAAGGAAAAAACGTTATGAAAGTGAATTGCCGTACCCGGCCTGGCAAAGGCTCATCATAGTCTTTTTCCAGGCTTGCTGGGCCGTCCTTCAGGAAGATTGCTTGAGCACCTGCCACTGCTGTATCACTGCACTGGCCCACTCTTGCCCACGTGCGCCGGCGACCTTGATCATTGAACGCTCAAGGCGCTTCAGGTTGACCATGCCTTGTGCCTGTGACACGGCACCAAGACGCGCTTTATCAAAATCAATCAGCCATGCCCGGTCGTATGTATCGAGTAAAACGTTATACGCATTAAGATCGGCATGCCAGCAGCCACGATTGTGCATGGCGACAATAGCCTGAGCCACACCACTAACCACATCTGGAGAAGCCTCAGCTGGCGTCGTCATGATATGACCGGCCAGTGCACGCACGTTTTGCAACCGCTGCATGAGAATGGCCGCCCGATATACTGCACCAGTGCGCCACCATGCTGCTGCGATGGGTCTGGGTACATCCAGGCCCGACATATACAGGTATTCAAGCACGTTGAACTCCCGAAATGACCGCGTTGCCTGGGCACCAGCCCATGCATAGTGGTGCCGCACAAATCGAGCTACAAGCCCGCCTCGTCGATAATGACGCAGCAAACCTTCACCAAAGTCCCCATTCACGAACCACGCAGCCTGCCGCCCGCCTTCTGCAACGGGCGTGGCATCTGGATAGGCAGTAGCATCAAACAGGGCATCGGTGGGACGATCAATGCAGCTGGCATCGAACACTATGGAGCCCATCCGCCTCTGCTCGACTGGCAGGCGTTGTGGCGTATTATGGCTAACGTCTTGAGGCATAGGGATTTTGTATAGCTGTATTCGTCTGGTCAGGTACCAGCCAGCAGCAGCACCATGATCACCAGCAACATAAGAGCAAAAATTCGCTTCAGGCGTGTCTCGGGCAATGAATGTGCCAACCGTACGCCCGATGGCACCATCATGATACTGCCAAGAGCCAAGGGTATCCCGACCAGCCAGTCGACCTGATTGTGGCTGGCATACGTGAACAGTGCAATCAGCGTACCCGGCACGACCATGCTAAGGGCCAGCCCTTGCGCAACAATCTGACTGTATCGAAACACCGAGGTCAGTAGTGGTACGACGATCACAGAC
>DAHVSI010000150.1 GCA_027324645.1 Castellaniella sp.
AAAAAACACAGCCGTGCGACTGACGCCCAATAACAGGCCACTATGCTCCAGACGCTGATCGACTTCTTCAAAAGCGGCCCGGGCGCCTTTTAGCACCAGCGGAAATGCGACCACCGTGGCTGCCACCACAGCCCCCTGCCAGCTAAAGACCAGTTCAATGTTCCACCGTGCGAGCCACGCGCCCAGCCAGCCTTTTTTCCCAAAAAGCACCAACAGGTAATACCCGATAACCGTGGGGGGCAACACCATGGGCAACGTCAATAGCGCATCCAGACCGTCGCTGAGTGGGGAGCGCCAGCGTGACAACCCATAGGCAATCGCCGTGCCAAGCACGGCGGCAAACACGGTGGCCCATCCTGCGACCTTGAGTGATAGCCAAAGCGGTGTGAACAGAGAAGCGTCCATCATGGCGCACCAAACCCATGCACTTTCAGCCGTTCCTGTGCATCGTCAGACAACAGGTAGTCCAGAAAATCCTGTGCTGCAGAACTTTGCTGGTCCCGCTGGACCAGCGCTGCAGGGTACAGGATGGACTCGGGTGAAGACAGTGTACTGACCACACGCACCGTATCGGCCCGGACGGCCGCATCGGTGGCAAATACGAACCCGGCATCGACTTCGCCCCGCCCTACATAACTCAGCACCTGCCTGACGTTTTGGCCTAGCACCTGCTTGTTTTTGACTGTGTCCCAAGCACCCTGCTTTTTCAATGCCTCACGGGTATAGCGGCCCGCAGGCACGCTGGCGGGGTTACCATAAGCGACCCGGGTGACAGACGAATCACTCAGAGAATCCAGCCCGGTGATTGCCGGGTCGTCTGCCGGGGCGACCATGACCAATTCGTTGCGCACAAAGTCATGACGCGAGCCGGCCTGAATGACGCCGGCCTGAACGGCCTTATCCATGGCGCGCTGGTCCGCAGACAGGAATATATCGACAGGTGCACCGTGCACGATTTGCCGCACCAGTACGTCGGACGCCGCAAAAGTCAGCGTTATTTGTACATCCGGGTGTGCGGTTTCATAGACTTTGGCCACATCACGCAGGGCATCAGTCAGGCTGGCTGCGGCTGACACCAGCACCTGTGATGCATGGGCCGACGTGCTAATACCTGTAGCTGCCACGGCAAACACCATGGCACGAAAACAACGTTTAAAGGACCATCCAATCATGGCACCGCCTTTTGCTCATATTGATTAAGCGCACTTTAGCATATCGATATATATATAGGTACATATCGAATTAAAATACTATCCTGGCACGGACGTTCATGTCGTGCTACTTTTTCTGACAAAACCTCTGTCTTCCGTTTGCCACCATGTCCACTGCTTCTGCTGAAATCGACCCATTCATTGACGCCGCCTGGCTTGAAGACGGCTTGTCACCCAACACGCTGACTGCTTATCGCCAGGACTTGAACGCTTTTTCCGGATGGCTGCACACACACCGTCACAAAACACTGCATGAGGCCGAAGCTGCGGACATCCAGGACTGGTTTGCTGCCGACCATACCCGCACACGAGCCAGTACAGCCAACCGGCGACTGGCTACATTGCGACGTTTTTACCGTTGGGCAATACGCAACGGACGCCTGAGCACAGACCCGTGCCTGAACCTGAAAACAGCGCGCCAGCCCGAGCGATTTCCCAACACATTGTCAGAGCAGCAAGTGGTTGACCTGCTGCTGGCTCCGGATACTGACACAGCGCTGGGCTTGCGCGACCGGACCATGTTGGAGACGCTTTACGCTACAGGACTACGGGTTTCGGAACTGATCAACCTGGATGTATTGAATGTGAACACACAAGAAGGCGTCGTGCGTGTCACTATGGGCAAAGGCGGCAAAGACCGGCTCGTTCCCATGGGCGCCGAAGCCCTGCACTGGCTGGACAAATATATGGCTCACGCCCGGACAGCGTTGTTGGGCGCACGCACAAGTGATGCCCTGTTTGTGACATCGCGTGGCAAGGCCATGACACGCCAATCATTCTGGCTGATAGTCAAAAAATATGCTGCCGCCGCCGGTATTGACGCACCGCTATCGCCGCATGTACTGCGCCATGCGTTTGCAACGCACCTGCTTAACCACGGGGCCGACCTGCGTGTTGTGCAAATGTTGCTGGGCCACACAGACATATCAACAACGCAAATTTACACCCACGTAGCGCGAGAGCGGCTGCGACAGCTCCATGCCGATCACCACCCGCGTGCATAAAAACAGGAGACAATTTTGAAGAAAAAGCACGTGTCGGCCCAAACGCCTGCCATTGCCTGGCTATTGCAACGCGACATTCCTTTCAAAACCCATGTTTATAAGTATAAAAACCATGGTGGTGCCGGCCATGCTGCTGCGGCGTTGGGCCTGGACCTTCACTATATTGCCAAGACACTGGTGATGGAAAACGAGCTTGGCCAACCCCTGATCGTCCTGATGCATGGCAGCCATGAGGTCTCGTTAAAGCAGCTTGCCCGCCAGACAGGGCATCGCAGCATCACACCATGTACACCCCGGGATGCGCAACGGCACTCGGGCTACCTGGTTGGCGGCACCTCCCCATTCGCCACCCGCAAACCCATGCCCGTGTGGGCTCAGGACAGCTTGCTGGCGTTACCTGAAATCCATATTAACGGTGGGCAACGCGGCCTGTTGCTGACCATTTCATCGGCAGTTCTAACCGATGAACTGCATGCACAGCCTGTCCAGGCCGCCCTGACGGTGGACTAATACGTTATACCGACTTGTTGGTGCAATGTAGTAGCAAAAATAGCTGTAAAAAAGTACTATTACATGAAGTCAGCAATGTCTGATTACATATAAACGCCAACAAAAGACAATATTCACCTATTGGAGACAGCACTATGAGCGCCATTGTGTTGCTGGTACTGGGTTTGGGCACTATGGCCATTGGCTATTTTGTCTATTCCCGGTTCATAGCAGAAAAAATTTATCAGCTGGATGACAGCTTCGTCACCCCTGCACACGAACTCGAAGATGGCGTGGATTTTGTGCCTACCAACAAGTTCATCCTGTGGGGCCACCATTTCACCTCGGTTGCAGGCGCGGCACCCATTGTCGGGCCCGCTGTTGCCGTTATCTGGGGCTGGCTACCGGCCTTCCTGTGGGTCACGTTTGGCACCGTATTTTTTGCGGGCGTGCATGATGCCGGCGCTATCTGGGCCAGTGTGCGCAACCGCGCCAAATCCGTTGGCGCCCTCACTGGCGATGTCGTAGGTAAGCGGGCTCGTTCCATCTTCATGATCGTTATCTTTCTGGTCTTGCTGATGGTCAACGCTGTGTTTGGTGTCGTCATCGCCAACCTGCTCATCAACAATCCGGGCTCAGTTGTCCCTGTCTGGGGCGCCATTGCCGTAGCGTTTGTGATTGGCCAGGCCATTTATCGCTTCAAGCTTAGCCTGCCGCTGGTTTCCCTTATTGGCGTGGCAGCTCTGTACTGGCTCATCTACATTGGCCCCAGCGTGCCAGTCACCATGCCCGATAGCGTCATGGGCCTCACGCCCAGCGCAAGCTGGATTATTCTGCTGTTTGCCTATGCTGCCATCGCTTCATTGCTGCCAGTCTGGATGCTATTGCAACCCCGCGACTACATCAACGGCCTGCAGCTGTTTGTCGGGCTTATCCTGCTGTATGTTGCAGTGCTGGTTTCCAGCCCCACCGTTGTGGCACCGGCCATCAATACCGATGTGCCAGCCGGCACACCATCCATGATCCCGCTGCTGTTTGTCACCATTGCCTGTGGCGCCATCTCTGGTTTCCACGGCCTGGTTTCATCCGGCACCACATCCAAGCAGCTCAACAAAGACACCGACACACGCTTTGTGGGCTACTTCGGGGCCATTGGCGAAGGCGCCCTGGCCCTGGCAGCCATTATTGCTGCATCAGCCGGCTTTGCATCACTGGCTGACTGGAAAGCCGTCTACTCCTCATTTGGCGCAGGCGGGGTTGCCGCTTTTGTTGATGGGGGCGCTGCCATTCTGGCTGCGGGCACCGGTATCAGTGCCGAAGTCTCCGCCACCATGCTCACCGTCATGGCTGCGCTGTTTGCCGGCACCACCATGGACACCGGGCTGCGTCTGCAACGCTATATCTTCCAGGAGTGGGGTGAAATCTACAACGTCGAATGGCTGGGCCGGCCGTTTCCTGCCACGATCCTGGCAGTGGCCACCTGTCTTATCCTGGCCTTTGGTGCCGGTGGCGCCAGCGGTTCGGGCGGCATGATCATCTGGCCTCTGTTCGGCACCACCAACCAGTTGCTGGCGGGTCTGACGCTGCTGGTTATTTCAGTCATGCTGGTGCGGCGCAAACGCCCCACTATTGACATGACAGCCCCCCTTACCTTTATCCTGATCATGACTGTGGCTGCCCTGTTGCTGCAACTGCGCACGTTCTATCTTGATCGGAACTGGTTCCTGCTGGTGCTTGATATCATCGTGCTAATCGCATCCATTCTGGTCACACTTGAATGCGTCTCGGCACTTAAGTCAGAAAAGGCCAAGGCGGCCTTGGCTGACACGTAGATTCAGGCAAATAGCATGAAAGACACCTTGGCACGCGTACAGGACTGGGCCCGAAAGGCCTCTGCACTAGGCGAGCAATACTACAACGCTCCCTATCGGGCAGCCATTGCGCGTGCCAAGCGTGACGAAGATGACCTGTTCATGCTGCTGGTTTTTTCTGAAATGATGGGTGTGCCCAACCCAGCGTCGTGGTACACCCTCGAATTACAACCCCTGCTGCTGGAGCGCTTTCACGAATGGCATACCCGCATGGGTATGGAGCGCTCTCCGCTTGATCATTTCCGCTGCTGTTGATGGCACTCAATCTGCACGCGCTTATCCGGCAAAAACGTCTGCTGCTTGTGGGCGGCAAAGGCGGTGTAGGCAAAACCACCTTGTCCGCAGCACTGGCCGCGCATGCAGCGCAGCATGATCGCCGTGTCCTGCTTGTATCAACGGACCCGGCGCACAGTCTGGCTGATGCTTTTGGCCGCTCTATCGGCAACCAGCCTGTGACGGTTGCGCCCAACTTGTCCGTCCTTGAAATTGACCCCGACACCGAAGTTGACGCCTACCTTGACCGGGTACTCGCCCAGATGCGGCGTTATGCAGGGCCCGACCAAATACACGAACTCCAGCGCCATCTGCGCCTGTCCAGCCAGTCTCCAGGCGCCCAAGAGGCTGCGCTGCTTGAACGCCTGGCCCGGCTGATGCATGAAGGCCTGGAAGAGTATGACTTACTGGTTTTTGACACAGCGCCCACCGGCCACACATTGCGCCTGCTAAGCTTGCCGGAAGTCATGGCTGCCTGGACAGACGGGTTGCTGCGCCACAACAAGCGCTCCGAGCACCTGGGGTCTGTCTTGTCTCATCTCACTCCCAGCCGCAGCGTCGATGCCCTGACAGGCGACCCAAAAAAGCACGAGCTGGAAAATCTTGATGAGCGTAGTCAACAATTGGCGCAAACCCTGCTGGATCGCCAACGCCTGTTTCATCAGACCCGTCATCTGCTGGCAGATCATGACCGTACGGGCTTTTTGTTTGTGCTAACGCCCGAACGCTTACCCATACTCGAAACCCATCGGGCAGTACAGTCTCTGACGGACAGCGGCATCCCCGTGAGTGGCGCCGTGGTTAACCGCGTGCTGCCGCCCACGACCGACGATGACTTCTGGGCAGCCAGGCGCGAGCGCCAGCAAAAGCATCTGGACGAAATCACCCAGCAGCTGGGCCATATTCCCCTAGCCTACATAACGCTGCAACAGGACGACATTGAAGGGCTGGACGCGTTACAGGCATTTGGCCAGCAACTGGTCAGGCCGCTATCAACACCATAAAGGGTCCCGACCTATCGGGCTCAGGTAAAACGCACCAGGCCTTGTTGCTTTAAGGGCTCCAGCCAATGCAAGCCATCGGCAGCAACCCCAGAAGCCGGCCTGTATTCCAAACCAACCAAGCCCCCATAGTCCAGCTCATTCAGTGCCTGAAACCCTTCCATCATGCCGTCACGGGAAGTATCAGGCTCATGACGCGCCGGGGCTCCGGCAACCTGCACGTGCACAACATGGGCCCAATGCCGGGCCAACTGGCTGGTAATTGCCAAGCCCTCACGAACGACATGATAGAAATCGAACTGCATGCCCACCGGCAAGCCAGTCAACGCTGTCAACACGTCGGCAACCTGGTCTGGGCGGTAATAAAAATAATTGGGCACGTCATACCGGTTAAGACCCTCAAGATGCAACGTTAAATCGGGGAACCGTTCGTGCGCCCAACGCAGATTATCCAGCAATACGTCCCGTTGCTGGCGAACGGAATAGTCCTCGCGCTGCCAGCCGGCCAGTACATGCACACAACGACACCCCGTTGCCTCGCATACGGCAGCCGCCTGGCCCATGCTTTTTTGAAAAGTCGCAACCTGGTCGGGCTGTGCAGCCAGCCCCATGGGGTGTTCGGGCTGCACACCCGGGGTATTGATCAGGCTTAGTTTGAGGCCGGTTTGTGCCAACTGATCGGCATACCATTGTGGCGCATGCTCATAGGGGGCAAGTATCTCTATCCAGCTGAAACCATCCTGCGCAGCTGCGTTTAAAGATTTGTCAATAGACAACGAATTGTAAAGAAGCGATATATTGGCTGCTAACAACATCTGTGCGTTTCCAGGTGCAAAGTAGGCAACGCACAGTATAGAATCAGCTATTTAAGTCGTCACCCGAAGCTTCTCTGCTGCCGCCACAAAGTTACACATGGCAACAAAACCCTTGCGTCCTCGCCGCCTTCTGCGATTCAAAGTTGCAATCATTTTTATTGTGATCAGCGCTTTCATGGTAGGCAACGTTCTAATTGGCCACGTGTTGCTTAGCCGGTCCGAGCAGGCAGCCGCCACGACTAACCTGGCGGGCAAAATGCGCATGCTGGGCCAAAGGATGATGATGCAGGCCTTGGCAGCACGCCACATCCCGGGACTTAATCACAGCAGCCGATCCAAACAGCGGTCTTTTGACATGGTCGTCCGTACGTTACGTGACGGCGGTACCGCATTCGGCCTGCACGTGTCCCCGCTGGACCCCGCTTTGCTGCCGCAGCTGGACGACGTGGACAAGGCCTGGCAAAACTACCGACAACAATTAAGCGAGTTCCACACCAATACCGAACGCAGTGTCAGCTCACTGGTCACCGTACCGCTGCGTGACGCCCGCGTCATTGGAGAGCTCATGTCCAGCGCAGACCATCTGTTGCTGCGCTCCGAACATCTTGTTGGTACCATTACCGACCACACCGAATCCGTACAAAAACGCACGCTATATCTGGCTTACGGCTTATTCAGTCTAGATGTGCTGCTGCTGGCGTTGGCCTATGCCCTTTTTTCACGATTTGTTCTACGGCCCATTCGTACGCTGACCTGGCAAAGCCGCCAGATACACCAGGGCAACTATGCCGCCCGCTCTGCGATCACCTCGAGTAATGAGCTAGCTGAACTAAGCAGGGCCCTGAACTTGTCAGCGACGCATATTGATGCATTGATGACGGACCTCAAGGCCGAACGCATTGCCTTGCAGGACATTGAAACGATGTTTACTGGCTTGGCTGACAATACCGTGGCGGGGGTGTTTGTCATGGACCACAATCTAAGCCTTGTCTACGCCAATCGGCACCTGGCTGCGCTTAGTGGGTACGACATAAAACTGCTTAACAACCAATTCCCACTGCAAAAGCTGTTTGCTCCGGACACCTTCCGGCTTGTGAAGCGCTATGCCGACAGCCAGCTAGCCGGCCGCATTCGCAGTGCCCGACATGAACTGGTGGCCCAGCACGCAGACGGCACCCCAATTGGCATCGAAATTTTTACCGCCCTGCTGCACCTGCACGGCCAGCCGGCCATTATTGGCATTGTTATCGACATCACCGAACGCAAACGTGCCGAAGCCTCAGCCAGACAAGCCGAGATCGTGTATGAACACACCAACGAAGGCATTGTCGTTACAGACGCCAATGGCATCATTCTGGACATCAATCCTGCCTTTACCGTCATTACCGGCTATACGCGCGAAGAGGTCCTGGGCGGGCCCATCAATGTCCTAAGCTCCGGCCACCACGATAAAGCGTTTTACGCGAAGATGTGGGATAGCCTGGTTCACTCGGGCCACTGGGAGGGCGATATCCGGAACCGTCGCAAAACCGGCGAAGAGTATGTCGAACACGTATCGATCAATACATCGTATAACGACGATGGAACCGTCAATTGCCGTATTGCCCTGTTTTCTGACGTAACAGAAGAACGTCAGCGCGAAGCGCAGATTTGGCGCCAGGCTCATTATGATCATTTAACGCGCCTGCCCAACCGCCAAATGTTCCATGACACATTGCAGCACAGTATTTCGCAGTCACAAGCAAAGGGGTTGCCGTTTGCTCTGATCTTTCTGGATCTTGACCTGTTCAAAGACGTCAACGATACATTCGGCCACGATCATGGTGATGAGTTGCTTAAACAGGTTGCCAGGCGTCTGCAACACACCGTGCGTGGCTCTGACCAGGTCGCCCGCCTTGGCGGTGACGAATTCACCCTTATCATTCCCGGCCTGCGCGACCTGAACCACATTGAAAAAATCTGCATCAAAATACTCAAGTCATTGGCTGAGCCATATCCCCTGGGGCACAACATCGAGGTCACCATATCAGCCAGCATGGGCGTGGCCTTTTATCCGCGCGATGGTGTCACCGGCGCCGCGTTGCTCAAAAATGCTGATATGGCCATGTACGCCTCTAAGGAGAAGGGGCGCAACCAGTACTGTCTGTTTTCCAGTTCCATGCAGCATGCCGCGCAAACACGCCGCAATGCGCTGGGCGATATCAACGAGGCCATACAAAAAAATCAATTTTTCCTGGTGTATCAGCCAATTATCAATATGCAAACGGGTCGCATAGAAAAGGCTGAAGCCCTGATACGGTGGCGCCACCCCACACAAGGCCTGATCAGCCCGGTTGAATTCATAGCCCTGGCAGAAGACAGCGGCCTGATTATCCCGATCGGCAACTGGGTGTTTTATGAGGCCCTGAAACAAGCCACACGCTGGCGGCAAACACTGGACCCCGACTTCACGGTCAGCATCAATGTGTCGCCAGCACAATTTCATCCCGGAGGGATGGATACGCAGGGCTGGCAAGCCGCCCTGACGGAGGCGCAGCAACCGGGATCGGCCCTTATGCTGGAGATCACAGAACGGCTATTACTGGATCCTCAGCACAACCCTGATGTGTCGCTTAATGCCTTGCGCGACATGGACATCAAGATTGCCCTGGACGACTTTGGCACCGGGTACTCATCGTTATCGTACTTAAAGCACTACCATATCGATTACCTGAAAATCGATAAGTCATTTGTTGAAGACCTGAACGTGCGCCCTGAGAACATGACGCTATGCCGGGCAATTATCGTGATGGCACACCAGCTTGGGATCCGGGTTATTGCCGAGGGCGTATTGGGGCCACTGCAGCACCGGCTATTACGCGATGCCGGCTGCGATCTGGGGCAAGGCTACGGGTATGCTGCACCGATATCGGCCGAGGAGCTTGAAAGCCTCATGAGGCAAGGCCCGCTGGCGCCCCCTGCAGGAATCGAACCTACAACGTTCCCTTAGGAGGGGAATGTTATATCCATTTAACTAAGGGGGCCGCTTACTCAAGCGGGCTATTGTAAACCAAGAAAAGCGCTGGCCATGTCCGTTATTTTTCTTATTCTGCCGGATTTTTTGTTGATTGCCCTGGGCTGGTCCTTGCTGCATGTATGGCGCTTTACCCCCCATTTTTTTCAACAACTGGAAAAGCTTGTGTACTACGTGCTTTTCCCGGCGTTGCTGTTTCAGTCCATCACCCGCACCCCAATCAGTGCCAATCAGGCCACTACCCTGTTTATTGCCACGTTTGGATTAATTGCTGCCGGGGTGGCAATGGCGTGGATTGTTGTGCCCATTTTGCGCCCGGACCGCGCGGCACACGCGTCCCTGTCACAAACGGCCTACAGATTTAATACCTATATGGCCCTGTCGCTGGCAGGCGCCTGGGGTAATCAGGCACAGACCACCATGGCAATCATGCTGGGGTTTGCGGTACCCATGGTCAATGTGGCCGCTGTACACGCGTTGGCGCGGAAGAATGGTGGTATTGTCAAAGAAATCATGCGTAATCCGCTGATTATTGCGACAGTGCTTGGCCTGATATGGAACCTTGCCCAGCTACCCTTTCCCGATACGCTTGGCGTCACCCTGGACCGGCTGGGCGCTTGCGCGATTGCGATTGGCCTGTTGTGTGTGGGCGCCGCCCTATCACTGCACGCTTCCCGTGGCCGGGAGCGCCTGATTGCATGGATGATTGCCGTTCGCTTGCTAGCCATGCCAGTAGTCGCTATTATCATCGGCCTTGTACTGGATCTGACGCTGATTGAGCGCCAGGTGCTACTGCTGTTTGCCGCATTGCCAACCGCCTCATCAGCCCATGTGCTGGCAGCAAGAATGGGCGGACAACCTCAGCCAGTTGCCGTGACCATGACCACCGGCACATTACTGTCGGCAATCACCTTGCCCCTGTGGCTTGCCATCGCCCAGTATCTTTAATGCTTTGCCACACTTTCATGCTATGCCTGCCTCACAACCTGTCTTTACCCTGACCCGTCATTTGCCTGATGAAGCAGCCACACAGGCGCTGGCCGCTAGCCTGGCCCCGCTTGTATGTGGACAAAACACAACAGATTCGTCACACCATGCCGGCGGCCGAATCCACCTGCGTGGCGACCTGGGTGCGGGCAAGACCAGCTTCGTACGTGCCTTGCTGCGGGCTGCCGGCGTCACCGGCCGCATCAAGAGTCCTAGCTATGCCCTGGTTGAAAGCTATAATGTTTCTAACTTATACTTCTATCATCTTGATTTCTATCGATTTAGCGAATCGAGAGAATGGGTGGATGCGGGGTTTCGTGATATTCTGCAGGACAGCCACATCGTTCTGATCGAATGGCCAGAGCGCGCCGGGGATTTACTTCTTGCGCCCGATCTGGATATCCACCTCGAATACGCGGGATCCGGGCGGCATATAACTCTGGCTGCCCACAGTGACAAAGGACCATTATGGCTGACCAGACTCGCCACCATCATGCCGGATTGAATGCCGCGGGATTATCCAGACGCCGTATTATTGCTTCGGCAACGACGTTACTGGTCTTGCCGGTTATTCCTCGCATGGCTCATGCGGCCAGTATCCTTGCGGTACGTACCTGGCCGGCAGACGAATACACGCGTGTCACGCTCGAAATGGACAAAGAGCTTAAAGCAGAGCATTTCACGCTAGATGGTCCCGACCGACTGGTTGTGGACATTGAAGGTCTCAAACTCAGCGATGCACTCAATACGCTGATCAAAAAAGTCCAACACGATGACCCGTACATTGATGCAGTGCGTGTTGGCCAGAACAAGCCTAACGTCGTGCGGCTGGTCATAGACCTCAAACAGCCGATTGCACCCCAGATTTTTACGCTCAAGCCAATTGGGGATTATCAGTACCGGCTTGTGATTGACATGTATCCGCAGATTGCCCAGGACCCGTTGCTTGCCGTCATGGAAGACCTGGAGTCCGATCCCCTGGCGGAGGTACTGGAAAACCTGTCCGCACAAGAAGACAGCCAGGCGCCGGTTCCGTCGGTCAAGGGGCAGAAAGAACCCGCCCCTGCAACAGCAGACAAGTCAAAACCCGACAAACCCGAACCTTCTGCCCCACCGGTCAAGGAAAAGCCATCGCCTACCGATGGACCTCTTATCATCGCTATCGATGCCGGCCATGGCGGTGAAGACCCTGGCGCAATCGGACCGGGCGGCACCCGTGAAAAAGATGTCACACTGCAGATTGCCAAGCGCCTCAAGGAAAAAATTGATGCCCAGCCAGGCATGCGCGGTTACCTGACCCGTGACGGCGATTATTTTGTGCCGTTGCATGTGCGGGTGCAAAAGGCGCGCCGCGTGCAGGCCGACCTGTTTGTGTCCCTGCATGCGGACTCGTTCGTCAAGCCCACTGCCAGCGGATCATCGGTTTTTGCTTTATCGCAAAGCGGCGCCACCAGCGCTGCAGCCAGGCTGATGGCCAAACGGGAAAACGAAGCCGACCTGATCGGGGGCGTGAATCTTGGGGGGCAAAACAAGCAGGTAGCAGAGGTATTGCTTGACCTGTCAACTGCCGCACAAATCACTGATTCACTTCAGGTGGGCACGGGCATCCTGACGGAAATTGGCAAGATCAACAAATTGCACAAGCGTCGTGTCGAGCAGGCCGGTTTTGCCGTACTCAAAGCACCGGACATACCGTCCATTCTGATCGAGACAGCCTTTATCAGTAACCCCACCGAAGAGCGGAAACTGCGTGACCCAGGACACCAGGACCAGCTGTCCAAAGCCATCGTGGGCGGCATCAAAAGTTATTTTGACAACAGCCCTGCCCTGGCCCGAAAAAATTAGCGTCGCTATGGCTCAGAGCCCGATGAACGTCTGGAACGAAACAGCTTCCAGACAGCCGCTGCGGCAACGGGCACCGCAGCGGCACTAACGCCTATCAGGACAATGGTATTCAAGTGATCACGAATGATGGGCACATTGCCAAAGAAATAGCCCGCGGCAATTAGGCCCCCAATCCATAGGATGGCGCCCGAAATATTGAATAACTGGAACAGTGCTGCGTTCATGGACGCGACCCCGGCCACAAAAGGGGCGAAGGTTCTGAATACCGGCAGAAAACGGGACAGGACGATGGTCTTGCCGCCATGTTTTTCGTAGAAAGCGTGTGTGCGCTCAAGTGCCTTGCGGTCCAGAAAGCGGTAATCACGCGAAAATACACGGGGACCAATATACCGCCCTATATGGTAATTGACGGTATTGCCCAGTATGGCAGCCACCAGCAGCAAACCGGCCAGCAGGACTGGATTGAGCATGCCGGATGCCCCAAAAGCGCCGGCGATAAACAGCAGGGAATCGCCCGGTAAAAAGGGCAGGACAACCAGACCTGTCTCACCAAAAATAATCAGGAACAGGACCAGATAGATCCAGGCACCATACTCTGTTACCCAGACTCCCAGGAACTGGTCGATATTCAGGATCATGTCCAGAAAAGATGGCATAGTGATTGTATGTCCTTATGGGGTGGCCAGAGGGCGGGCGACAACGTGCCCAAAAACAGCCTCAAGGCTAGAATTATAGTATTGACTCATGCAACAACCTGTCTGAACGGATGACAAGATCTTCACCGCACATTGCACCCCTGCCCGATCGTCTCATTAATCAAATTGCCGCTGGCGAAGTCATCGAGCGGCCTGCATCGGTGCTCAAGGAACTGCTGGAAAACGCTATCGACGCGGGCGCCCGCAGTATTGATATCCGCCTGGAAGGCGGTGGCATCCGTCGTATTCAGGTACAGGACGATGGCCACGGCATCCGACATACCGAACTTCCCTTAGCCCTGACCCAGCACGCCACCAGCAAGATACGTTCGCTGGACGAGTTGGAGCACGTGGATTCACTGGGGTTTCGTGGCGAGGCCCTGGCTTCAATTGCATCGGTTGCCCGCCTGCGTCTTGTGTCGCGCACACAAGATGCCGACAATGCCTGGCAATACACCATGTCAGACACCCAGCCCCAGCCTGCCGCAGGCAACACAGGCACGACTGTCGATGTGCGTCAATTGTTTGACACCATCCCGGCACGACGCAAATTTCTACGCACAGAAGCCACCGAGTACGCTCATTGTCTGGAGGCAGTCTCGCGCTTGGCGCTGGCAAACCCGGATGTGGGATTCCGGCTGTATCATCAGGACAAGATTCAGCGCCAGTGGCGCCCTGCCGGCATGCTGACCCGTATTCGCGAGGTGTTGCGACAGGAGTTTACCGAGCAGGGCCTGCAGGTAGATGCCCAGCAAGGGCTGATCAGCTTGCAGGGTCTGATTGCGCGGCCGGCGCAAGCCCGTAGCCGGGCCGATAGGCAGTATTTATACGTCAATGGCCGCTTTGTTCGGGACAAAACCGTCTCCCACGCCATACGTCAGGCTTACTCTGATGTCCTGCACGGCGACCGGCAGCCCGCTTATGTGCTGTATTTAAGCATTGACCCGGCCCTGGTCGATGTCAACGTACATCCGGCCAAACACGAAGTACGCTTTCGGGACGCGGGAGCGGTCCACCGCTTCGTTGCCCGTACCCTTGGCGATGTGCTGTCAGGGGCTGCCGGGGAAGACGAAGAACCCGCGAGCGCCCCGGACAC
>DAHVSI010000166.1 GCA_027324645.1 Castellaniella sp.
GCAGTGCGTACCGACCCACGGGTGATCAAGGCTTATCTGGGGGAGGAATAAGTGCTCAGACTAGAAAATATTCATACGCACTATGGCGCCATCGAAGCGCTGCACGACGTGTCTGTCAGCGTCAACAAGGGCGAAATTGTCACGCTTATCGGTGCCAACGGTGCCGGCAAGACCACACTGCTCATGACTGTATGCGGCAATCCACGTGCGACAAGCGGGAACATCTACTTTAACGATGAAAATATTGTCAACGAGCCCACTTCACGCATTATGCGGCGGGGCATTGGCATTTCACCCGAGGGGCGCAGGGTTTTTCCAGACCTGACTGTGCTTGAAAATCTCAAGATGGGTGGGTTCTTTCTTGAGCGTACTGCCATTGAAGCCGGTATTGAGCATGTGTACGAACTGTTCCCGCGTCTGCGCGAACGCTCACACCAGCGGGCAGGCACAATGTCTGGGGGCGAACAGCAAATGCTGGCTATTGGGCGGGCACTCATGTCCCGCCCCTCGCTATTGCTCATGGACGAGCCCACGCTTGGACTCGCTCCACTAGTGATTGCGCAGATCTTTGAGATTATCCAGACGATCAGGGATGAAGGGATCACCGTGTTTTTAGTCGAACAGAATGCCCACAAAGCACTACAGGTAGCCGACCGCGGTTATGTACTGGAAACCGGCAGTGTGGTTCTGGCCGACACGGGCGCCAACCTCCTGACTAACGACGAGGTGCGCAAAGCTTATTTAGGCGCCTGATAAACCTTCTTCCTCAAGGGCCGCCTGCACACCCTGGTCGTCCTCCATGCGCTGCCTAAAGGCTTTCAGGTTTTGCATGGTGCCAATTTCAACCTCCTTGGCACTTGCCCAGCGAAGCAGGGTGTACAGGTAGGGATCGGCAATTGAGCGTTGGCCTGCAATCCAGTCCTTGCCTTGCAAGGCTTCATCGGCAACCCTGAATAAATTCACCAGCATGGCCTTGGCATTATCGACCAGCTCTTGTCTGGCCTGGTCTGAATCGACATAACGGGCCGTACCAAACACCAGGGCAAATGTGCGGTGCACATCGGCATTGCAAAAGGCTAGCCAGCGCCGGACGTTGGCCCGTTCGCGCGGCTCAGTGGGCAGTAAACCGCTATCGGGATGGGCTTCTGCCAGATACTCCAAAATAGCCGAGCTTTGAGTGAGGACAAAATCGCCATCCTTCAGGACAGGCACTGCGCCAAGCGGGTTTAATGCCAGAAATTCGGGCTCTTTGATCTCTTTTCTGGACACAACAATCAACTCACAAGGCTGGCCTGTCCACTTCAAAACAATGTGCGTTGCCAGCGGGCATGCGCCGGGCAGGTAAAATAATTTCATTCTTGCTCCTTGTAGCTAGGTTTCAATGCCTGGCTGAGCGCCAGATCTGTATAGGATAGGCCATGACCCGATCAACATTACGTGTGGTGTTTCTGGATCACGACACCATTGCACCGCATATTCAGCTACCCGACTTTACTTTTGAGCACGAGCTCGTCGCGCATGGCAGCACTGCAGCATCGGAGGTTGCAGACCGGATAGCCCTGGCGGATATTGTGATCACCAATAAAGTACCTGTCCAGGAGGCCGCCATACGCAAGGCCCAGCATCTCAAGCTTGTTGCTGTGGCCGCCACGGGTGTGGACAATGTGGATCTTGAAGCCTGCGAGCGGGCTGGTGTGGCTGTGTGCAACGTGACGGCCTATGCCAAAACCTCTGTATCCGAACATACGATAGCGCTCATGTTTGCGCTGCGACGCAGCCTGGTTGGCTATCGCGAATCCGTCAGGCAAGGGCGGTGGCAAGAAGCAGGGCAGTTTTCATATTTTGATTACCCTGTACAGGATTTGGCGGGCAGTACACTGGGTATTATCGGCCGTGGCACGCTGGGCCAGGCTACCGCAGCGCTGGCTTCATGCCTGGGCATGCAGGTGCTGTTTGCCGGCCGCAAGGGCGTTGAGCAACCACCGGAACCCTATACAGCGTTTTCAGATGTGCTCGCACGCAGTGATATTATCAGTCTGCATTGCCCACTCAACGAACATACTCGGGGCCTGATTGGTCTGGATGAATTTCACCAGATGCAGCGCAAACCGCTGCTGATCAATACGGCACGTGGGGGACTTGTTTGTGAACAGGCACTGATCACGGCAATGCGTACCGATCTGATCAGTGGTGCCGGAGTCGATGTCACCACACCCGAGCCACCTCCAGCCGATCACCCTTTACTTGAACTGCTTGATATGCCCAATTTTATTTTGACGCCGCACATGGGCTGGGCCAGCACCGAAGCCATGAAAATCATGGCTGAGCAGCTGACCGGCAACATTAACGCGTTTGTGCAAGGCAATCCCCGTAATCTGGTCACCCCTGAGGCCCGTTCATGACGCAACCTGTCCGACTGGCCATTAATGGTTATGGCCGCATTGGCCGATGCATTGTGCGCGCTTTGCATGAATTGCAATTAAGTGACGTGATCCGTGTCGTGGTCATTAACGAGCCTGCCGATCTGGATTCACTGGTTTATCTGACCCGGTTTGATTCCACACACGGGGTGTTTCCCGGCTTGGTGGAAAAAGACGAAAACGGACTGATCATCGACGGACAGGCCATTACCGTTTTGCATCGAGACACACCAGAAGCAGTGGACTGGCACGGCATGGCAGTTGATATGGTGCTTGAGTGCTCGGGGCAGTACAGCACCCGCAGCGCGCTGCAACGGTTTATTGATGCCGGCTGTGCACGGGTGTTGCTATCCCATCCCGGGGCTGGCGCAGACGACGTTGATCGTACTGTCGCCTATGGTGTGAATCACACCAGCATAGAGCCCACGGATCAAATTGTCTCTGCAGCTTCTTGCACAACCAATGCCATTGTGCCGCTGTTGTCTGTGCTGGAAGAAAAATACGGGGTGGATCACGCGTTTTTGACGACCCTGCATTCCGTCATGAACGACCAGCCCATGATTGACGGATACCACCATGCCGACTTGCGTCGAACACGCTCGGCCATGCAGTCCATTATCCCGGTAGCCACCGGCCTGGCCCAGGGCATAGAACGGTTTTTGCCGTGTTTAACGGGCAAGGTGCAGGCAAAGGCCATTCGTGTGCCCATCCTCAACGTATCGGCTATCGACATGATGCTACGCTTGCGTACCAGTGCAAGCACCCACGAGCTTAATCAGTTTATTGCCGATTGCGCCGATCGCATGCCAGGGCTGCTTGCGTACTCTAATCAGCCGCACGCGTCAGTGGACTTCAATCACGACGCGCACTCAGCTATTGTTGACGGCAGCCAGACCCGCACCACCAGCGATGGATTCGCCAATCTATTTGTGTGGTTTGACAATGAATGGGGGTTTGCCAACCGTATGCTGGACGTTGCCCGGTATTGGGCTGGTGCTGACAG
>DAHVSI010000198.1 GCA_027324645.1 Castellaniella sp.
GTGGTGGCCGAAGCGGGTGCCACGTGCATCATTCAGCCTGGCGGCAGCATCCGTGACGATGAAGTCATTGCCGCTGCCAACGAGCGGGATATCGCCATGGTATTCACCGGCGTACGCCACTTCAGGCACTGATGCGAATACTTGGCATTGATCCAGGCCTGCGACGCACTGGCTTTGGTGTCGTGCAGGCCAGCGGGTCGCGCCTGACCTACATCACCAGCGGCACTATTGTGGTGCCTACTGAGCTGACACTGGCCGAACGCCTGGGACAGATACTCGACAACATTCGCCACATTGTCCAGCAAACCCGCCCCGATACAGCAGCCATTGAAAAAGTCTTCGTCAACGTCAACCCAACCACGACACTGCTGCTTGGACAGGCACGCGGTGCCGCTTTGTGCGGACTGGCTGATACGGGGTTGCCGGTAACGGAATACACTGCCCTGCAGATCAAGAAAGCCGTTGTGGGCAATGGCCATGCCTCCAAAGAGCAGGTGCAGCATATGGTGCAACGCCTGCTTGCCCTGGATGCCCAGCCGACGTCCGACTCGGCAGATGCCCTAGCCTGCGCCATCTGCCATGCCCACACACGCCCCCTTGCCGATCGTGTACGGGCCAGCGGCAAATTGAATGGCAACGGCAACAACAGCCTGCGTGGCGGGCGCGTGATACGTTAAAAGGAGCTCTCACCATGATTGGCCGGATCACGGGTATCTTGCTGGAAAAGACCCCCCCTGTCGTATGCATCGATGTCAGCGGCGTGGGCTATGAAATCGATGTGCCCATGACCACGCTGTACGAGTTGCCCGAGACAGGAGCCAAGGTGACGCTGTACACCCATCTGGCGGTCAGGGACGATGCTCATATGCTGTACGGGTTCTCGAACGCCGACCAGCGTACAGCGTTCCGCACTCTTATCAAGGTCACAGGGGTAGGTGCCCGCACCGCCCTGGCGGTGCTGTCCGGCATGACTGTTGACGAACTGGCCACAGCCGTGGCAGAACAGGAGACGGCCGGGCTGCTGCGGGTACCCGGCATCGGCAAGAAAACGGCTGAACGCCTGTTACTTGAATTGCGCGACAAGCTCAGCCCTGCCGTGATGCAAAACACCGCGGCAGCCGGCACACCAACAACAAATGGCAATGGCAACGACATCCTGCAAGCGCTGACTGCGCTGGGCTATTCGGACAACGAGGCCCGGCGAGCCGTAAAAGCCCTTCCAAAAGATATCACCACAACAGAAGGCATCAAGCAGGCACTCAAGTCGCTGAGCCGAAAATAGAGTCAACACCGGCCACGTACTGACCAAACGCTACCATATCAACGTTGCCGCCACTAATCAGCACGCCAATGCGCTTGCCGGCAATGGCCGCCGGCATGGCAAACGCAGCTGCCGCGCCCAGGCAGCCTGTGGGCTCCACAACCATTTTCATGGTTTCGGCAAAACACCGCATGGCAACGCACAGCTGCTCGTCTGTTGCAAGGGCGATGTCGTCCACCTCACGCTGAATGATCTGAAAGGTGAGCTCACCCAGTTGCCGAGTCAGCGCGCCGTCTGCAATGGAATGCGGCTGTTGGATGGTGATACGCTTTCCTGCCTGCAAAGACTGGTGGCCATCATCACCTGCCGTGGGTTCAACGCCAATGACCCGGCAACCTGGCGACAGCGCCCGTGCCGCCAATAAGCTACCCGACAGCAGCCCGCCCCCGCCCAGGGGAACAAACAGCATATCGAGGGGCCCGGTCTCAAGAAATAACTCAAGAGCCGCCGTACCCTGACCGGCCAGCACGTGTGGATGATCGAACGGCGGCACGATAGCCTGTCCGTGTTCTGCGGCCAACGCCTTAGCCACGGCTTCGCGATCCTGGTGGTTCCGGTCGTAGTGAACAATGGTTGCCCCATAACCCCGGGTGGCGGCCTGCTTGATGGCTGGTGCATCGTCCGGCATGACGACTGTTGCCGACACCCCCAGCAGCCGCGCAGCCAGCGCCACCGCTTGAGCATGGTTACCAGACGAGAAGGTGACGACACCCGCGCGGCGTTGCTCGGCCGTAAGCTGGGCGATAGCGTTATACGCCCCGCGTATCTTGAAGGCTCCGATGCGCTGGAAGTTTTCGCATTTAAAATAGAACTGGCAGCCAAAATGGGCATTAAGGCGCCGCGATGATCGCACCGGTGTGCGATGCACCACCCCCTCCAGCAACTGGCCGGCAGCCCTGACGGCATCGATTGTTGGCAAAGCAGACATACCGGCGAGCATACCACCCAACCGTAGTCATCCACTCAGGCTGTGGTGTACGATACCTGTAAATATAATCAGTTAATGATCATGGCCATTCATTCCGATACCCTTGGTACCACCACACCGGCCGAGCGCGTTGTCGCCCCACAGCCTGCGTCAGCCAACGAAGAATCTATTGAACGTGCGTTACGACCCCGTACGTTGCAGGATTACACTGGGCAGCAGCGCGCCCGCGAACAGCTGGAAATTTTTATTGCCGCCGCCCGACAACGCAGTGAATCCCTGGACCACGTCTTGCTGTTTGGCCCTCCGGGGCTGGGTAAAACCACACTAGCTCATATTGTGGCGCACGAACTGGGCGTACAGCTCAGGCAAACGTCAGGGCCAGTGCTTGAACGCCCCGGCGACCTGGCTGCGCTGCTCACCAATCTTGAACCTAACGATGTCCTGTTCATCGACGAAATTCACCGCCTGTCTCCCGTTGTCGAAGAAATCTTGTATCCGGCGCTCGAAGACTTTCAGATTGACATCCTGATTGGCGAAGGGCCGGCAGCGCGCAGCGTCAAGATTGATCTGCAACCGTTCACCCTGGTTGGCGCCACTACCCGCGCAGGCATGCTCACCAACCCCTTGCGTGATCGGTTTGGCATTGTGTCGCGCCTGGAGTTCTATACCGCAGCCGAACTGACTCATATCGTTCAGCGTAGCGCCGACCTGCTGCATACTTCGTTAACAACCGATGGCGCCACGGAAATTGCACGGCGCTCGCGCGGCACGCCCCGGATTGCCAACCGGCTGCTGCGTCGCGTGCGCGACTACGCTCAGGTCCGTGCCGATGGCCATATCACGGCACCTGTGGCGCACGCGGCCCTGACCATGCTGGAAGTTGACCCGCACGGCCTTGACCTGATGGATCGCAAGCTGCTTGATGCCATCGTGCACAAGTTCGATGGCGGGCCTGTGGGCGTCGATAGCCTGTCGGCTGCTATCGGCGAAGAACGCGACACCATTGAAGACGTGATCGAGCCCTACCTTATCCAGCATGGCTTTCTGCAGCGCACATCGCGTGGCCGCGTGGCCACGCGTACAACCTGGCAGCATCTGGGCTTGGCCGCACCTGGCACTGACTCGGGCCCGGACCTGTTTGATCCCGCCCCCTGAATAAGTTAACCCGGCGCTGCCTACACACTGGTGGGCGCAGGCACCCCTGTACCAGGCCGCGATTTTGCCCGCCCGCGACCACGTGTCCCTGAAGCCTTGCGCGAACTCCGGTGCCGTAGCTGCAACACCACGTTGCCCTTGAGTACATCACGGCTATGCTCTGTCAGAACCAACGTGCTGTAGCCATCCGTATCCACGGTAAGCAACTCACGGGCCAGCAGCTGGCGCAATACACTGCGCCACGCCTGCTCTGACAAATCGGCTCCCACCCCAAAAACCGACAAATCATCGTGGCGATAAGCTTGCACTCTTGCAGTGAGCTTGCCACGCAAAATATCAATCACGTGCCCTGCCCCAAAACGCTGGCCACGCTCGCGCCAGAGCCGGTAAACCGCTGACAGCAGCTTTTGCGCTGCAACGGTGCCATCCCAGCTGCCAGGCGGATGCAGGCAGGTACCACAATTGCCACAGGCGTCACTGGCCTCGTCAAAGTAAGCCAGCAGACGCTGACGCCGGCATGAGACGGTCTCGCACAATTCCAGCATGGCATCTAGCTGGACAGCCAGGCGACGGCGGTAAGCCTCATCACCCGCAGAGTCGTTAATCATGCGTCGCTGTTGCATGACATCTTGCAGCCCGTATGCCAGCCAGGCCGTTGCGGGCAAGCCGTCACGACCTGCACGCCCTGTTTCCTGGTAATAACCTTCAACTGATTTGGGCAAATCAATATGCGCGACAAAGCGTACATCGGGCTTATCCACCCCCATGCCAAAGGCAATGGTCGCCACCATGACCACACCGTCTTCCTGCAAAAACCGCTGCTGATTGGCCGCCCTGACAGATGCCGCCAGTCCAGCGTGATAAGGCAGTGCCACCATGCCGTGCCGCGACAGAAAACCGGCTGTTTCCTCGACCCGGTTGCGCGACAGACAATAAACGATGCCACAGTCACCAGCGTGCTCTGACTGAATGAAATTCAGCAGTTGTCGGCGCACGTCATTTTTTTCGACAATGCGATAACAAATGTTGGGACGGTCAAAACTAGCTACAAAATGCTCCGCCTGGTCGAGCTCAAGCCGCTGAATAATCTCGACCTGTGTGGCACGAGTGGCCGTGGCAGTCAGGGCAAGCCGCGGTACGTTGGGCCAGCGTTTGTGAAGCAATGACAACCCCAGATACTCTGGGCGGAAATCATGTCCCCACTGGGACACGCAATGGGCTTCGTCTATGGCAAACAAGGCAATCCGTCCACGCTCCAGCAGACTCAAACAGCGATCGGTCAATAACCGCTCGGGCGCCACATACAGCAAATCCAGGCGGCCAGCCAAAAAGTCCTGCTCGACCTGGCGCGACACCGCTGGGTCTTGCGCGGAATTCAGGCATGCGGCCCGGATATTGAGTGCCGTCAGTGCCTCGACCTGGTCATGCATCAGAGCGATAAGCGGCGAGATGACGATACCCGTACCGTCACGCAGCAAGCTGGGCAGCTGATAACACAATGATTTGCCCCCGCCCGTGGGCATGAGCACGAGCGCATCGCCACCCGAGGTCACGTGGTCGACGACGGCATGCTGATTGCCACGAAAGGCGGCGTGCCCAAACACACGCTGCAGGACACTGGATGCAGAAGAAGACATATTATTTGATTGGCACAGAAAGACTGAGTCCGACATCATAGTCGCCGGTAACGGTTTCGCGCTGTGCCTTGACGCCGACCCGCAGGTTAGGGCTATACCAAAATTGCTGATTAAAACCGAATCGCTGGTGCGGTTGCCCACCCACGTCATTGTAGGACTCGTAGGTGCCGGTAATCGTGCCATGCATGGGCCCCGCCATACCCGCACTGAACCGCCGGCTCATTGTGCCACTGGCCGGCCCTTGAGCATAATTGCCCAGATCGGCGTAACCAGTCGATTGGCGACCGGTATCAAATGACAGGTCAACCCGGTCGAACAGACGCACTTCATAACCGGTCTGTACCCCCCAGCCCCGTACAGAATGCATGCCGCCATGCGCCATCCCCAATCGAAACGCACCCAGATCCCCAGCATCCATTTGGGTGCCTAACGTGGTGTTGACCATGCCGGGCGCTGCCTGCACACTGGAGTCGACTGACCACACATCCTGCGGGCGCCAGGACAGGGCTGCCTGCCCGGCCATGGGGCCATAATCCAGATCACCGCCCTCTGTTCCGCTGGTGCGGTCAATGGCGCCGGCCGCCAGCGAGGCATCCCAGCTGGACCCGCTGGTGGTGCCGGTACCTAGTCTGAAGCCACCCAAAACCGTCTGGCTGGTCGAGCCATTGTCAACCTGGGTACTGCCTAGTGTCAGCCCAAGACGGTCACCCTGATAACGCCAATTATTGCGGCCGATGTCCCAGTTAGCCAGGCCCAGGCCCCGAGCCGACATGCTGCTGCCTGCCGGTGGCGCAGCCAGTGTAGGCGCCGATTGTGGTGCCTGACTATAACGCAGTGAGGTATTGGGCAGACTGCCACGCTGGCCGCCGGCAAGCCCGCCCAGACGCCATTGCCTCTGGGCGGACAGGGGCCAGGTCGCCACAGTCTGTGCCTCTGACAAGCCACCGGATGTGGTGGCCACGCTGTCTTCAAGCACGACGGTATCGGCAACCGACAGGGCTGACCAGTCCGTGGCGCCCTGTGCCTGCCCATTTACCACCACAACAAGCAGCATGCCAACCATGCTCTGTAGCGACTTTTGCAAACAAGCGATCATGATCTGCCTGATCTTGTCCTCATCATCCATGCCATACAACTGCTTCAGGACACTTTCTTACGGGAAAAACGGGATCTGCGCCGCCTGCCGTAATCTGTCAGCGCGTAACTTGACGTATCCAGTGAACGCTTGAGGGCGCTGTATTTTTCCAGCACAGAAGATTTGTACACCACACCCAGCAAACGGGGCTCTTCGTCACCACTCACGACTGGCAAACGCTCACCCGTAAAATGCACAAAGTACTCTTGTGCCTGGTCAAGTGACATGCTGGTGTGCAGGGTACGTACATAGTCCATCCGCAAGACATCGCCGGCCAACGTGGTGTTGGCGTCGCCCTCGCTAAGCATCAGGCTCGTCAGATCCTGCTGTGCGATCACGCCCTGATACACGTTATTCTCATCCACAACATACAGATAACGCACCGGGTAATCAAGAAACATCTGTACCGCATCGGATACCGGCGTATCGTTACTGACAATGGTGTCAGCTGGACGCACCAGCTCGGCCAGCGTCGTATGCCTGAGCTGATAACGCAACCGTTCGTCGCGTTCACGCGCAAGCGTGACGTCATACATGGCAATTTCTGCTACGGCTCGTGATACAAAATAGGCCACCACGCAGGCCAGCATGAGCGGCAGCACGATCTGGTAGCTGAGTGTCATTTCGAAAATCATAAGAATGGCCATAAGTGGCGCACTTGTGGCGGCCCCCAGGAAACTGCCCATGCCGACCAGTGCATAGAGCCAGGGCGACGCACTGGCAGCCGGCAGCAGCCAGGCCACTGCCTGGCCAACCAGGGTGCCAAAAGCGCCACCCACGAACAGCGCCGGGGTAAACACACCCCCTACAGCACCCGAGCCAACCGTGAGCGCCGTCGCCAGAACCTTGAACGCCAGCACTAGTATCACAGCGTGCCACGCCCAGTCGGAGTGCAACAATGAATACACCACGCTGTAGCCGTTACCGGCCACGTCGGGGCGCACGATCAGTACCGCACCAAGCAGCAAGCCGCCCAATCCCAGTCTGAAGGGCAGCGGCAACTTGGTACGGCGAAACTGGGCGCGCGACCACGCCAGAATTTTAAGGAATACGGGTGCCGCAATGCCAGATAGAACTCCCAGCAAGATGAAGGGCAACACCTTAATGCCTTCAATTTGCGGCATGCCGTACATGGCATAGGTGGTGGTGTAATGCCCGGTCATGCGCATGACCAGGTTGGCACTTGCGGCGGCCACCAACAGTGGCCCAAAACTGCGCATCGCCATCGTGCCCAGCACAATTTCTGCCACAAACAGGGCGCCGGCGATAGGCGCCCCGTAGGCTGCCGCCACCCCGGCAGCCGCACCACAAGCCACCAGTAGCCTGCGCCTGACCGTGGTAAAGCGGCCAAACTGCCCAATTGCGGATGCTGCCATGGACCCCAGATGCACCATGGCCCAGAT
>DAHVSI010000048.1 GCA_027324645.1 Castellaniella sp.
CTGGTCGGTGCTGTAGGCCTGGTCCAGCAAGCTGGCGTAGGGCTGCATCCGGTCCAGAATATCCAGCGCCCAGTCTTTCAGGCCAATGGGGGTATCTTCGTGGCTAAGTTGCAGGCCGGATTTGCGGCCCTGGCTGACCACCAGATTAAAGTTGTCTTGGCTTTCGCGGCAGAACCCACCGTCAGGAAAGTCTGGGCTGTCTTCTGTGGCGCAAAACAGTAAAAAGGCGTCCAGGAAGCGGCAGGTGTCAGGGGCAATGCCCACCTCTGAAAAAGGATCAATATCCAGGCAGCGCACTTCGACATACTGCACGCCACGGTTGGCCAGCGCAGTAGCCGGGCGCTCACAGCGGCCGGTAACGCGCTTGGGCCGAATGCTAGAATAGTATTCGTTTTCGATTTGCAGCACGTTAGTATTGAGCTGTATCCATTTGCCGTCGCGATGGGTGCCAATGCGCTCGTAGTCTGGCCAGGGCGTGGTCACTGCACGATAAATGCGGGCCAGAAATGTATCCAGATCGTTGTAGCACAGCTGCAGCTCTGACTGGGTCTTGTTCTGATAGCCAATGTCGCTCATGCGCAGGCTGGTGGCATGGGGCAAATAAAGGGTCTGGCTGTCAAGCTCTTGCAAGTGGTTGGGCATTGCCTGCAAAAAGTGACGGTTCACGGCAGGCGATGCGCCAAACAAATACATCAGTAACCACGAATACCGCATAAAATTGCGAATAAGCGCCAGGTAGCCCACAGAACGCTGCTCCTGGACCGTGTCGCCCGGTACGCCCAGCAGCTCCCACAGAGTATCGGGCACCGAAAAGTTGTAATGCGTGCCGGCAATGCATTGCATGGGCTTGCCATAGCGTTCGGCCAGGCCCAGGCGATACACATGTTTAAGCATGCCGCTGTTGGAATGGCCATACCAGCCCACGGGAATGTCGGGTTCTGCCGGCAGATCGCAGGGCATGGACTGATTCCAGATGAGCTCGTTGCCGATGTGATGGCTCACGTAACTGTGGATATCCGCCAGAGACTGTTGCAAAGAGTCAACGTGATCATGCGTATCGGTAACCAGTTCGAGCAGCGCTTCGGCGTAGTCGGTGGTGATGGCAGGATGCGTAAGCGGCGAGCCCAGGGCCCGCGGGTGGACATGCTGCGACAGGCTGCCATCGTGCGTGTGCACACGCAGTCCTTCTTTTTCGATGCCACGCAACGTTTGTTGCAGTTCAGGCAAATGGCCGGCAAGCCGGTGCAGACGCTGTGATAGTGGAATCATCATCAAAAAACCTGATAGTGTATTGTTGGTAATTTTAACCATGCACGCCTTTGCTGTCTGTGAAGCAGCGGTACTAACCTGGTAAACCATGACAAGCGTCACGACATCGGTATCTCTTTTGGCTCGCAAGCCGACACAGTGGCTGGCATGGGTGTGTGCCGTCATGTTGCTGGCGGCCTGTTCCCCTGATCACGACTGGCGGCGCGTCTCAGTGGCTGATGGTGCGGTTGTGGCCATGCTGCCTGGCAAACCCCATACGGACGACCGCGAGCTGGATTTTGAGGGGAGCAGCGTCACCTTCACCCTAGCCTCGGCCAGGGTGAACGATGTCATGTATACCGTGGGGTATGCTCCGCTGCCGGAAAAAGTGCGCGCCAGCAGCACGGCACGGGACCGATTTGTGGATCAGATACGCGACTCACTGTATCGCAATCTGGGAGCGTCGCCGCCGGCCACACAAAATAACGCCCAGTTGCGCTACACCATCGAAGGCGAGGCGCATGACACCCCCATACAGGCTCAGGTCATGGCCTGGGCCACAGACGACGCGTTCATAGAGGGGATTGTGCTGGGCGCCCCGGAGCAGGTGTCCGAGGAGCACGTGCAGGAATTTTTTCGGGAGCTGGCACCGCGCCAACAGCCGGATTGAGCATGTTCTGTATGCGCACCTGCTTGTCGCGCTCATGACTGCTGGTACGCCGGTCCGGCGGTAACAATTCGGCAATAGTTGGAAATAGCCCCCGCTCCAGGGCCAGTGTGGCTGCGGTCTGCCTGCTGTGTACGCCCATTTTGCTGCAAGCGTTGTGAATGTGATAGTCAACAGTCCGTGCAGAGATGCCAAGAATGACGCCTATCTCGTAGCTGGTCTTGCCAGCCGCTACCCATTCAAGACACGCTGTTTCGCGTGCGCTCAACGTTTTCACGATATGTCTCCTGTAGTTTTTATTAATCTTTGTATGCAAAAAGATATAGCAATGTAGCAAAAACTATCCGTTTGTGGGGGATGACTGTCATCTTGCTATCACGCTGGACCCGAACAAGGGGGCGGATGTTAAGATATTTACTTTTGTCGTGCGCCGATTTGCCTGATCCGCTTGCGGGCGCTACATAAATCCAGCTAAAGAGGTCCACATGGATAACCCTTTACCTCACGTTGCCCCTGCCACCAGCACTGATACGGCTGCTGCGCCGCCAAGCGGCTCTGTAGGCTTGGTCAAACCCCAAACAATCGCCTTTTCCGAACCACTGGTGCTTGCCAGTGGTCAGACCCTGCCTGGCTACGAGCTGGCAGTGGAAACCTATGGCACGCTTAACGCGTCACGCACCAATGCGGTGCTGGTCTGCCATGCCCTGAACGCGTCGCATCATGTGGCGGGCATCAACGCCAGCGACCCGCGTGATATTGGCTGGTGGGACAACATGGTCGGCCCTGGCAAGGCCGTTGATACCGATCGGTTTTTTGTGATTGGTGTCAACAACCTGGGCTCATGTTTCGGGTCTACCGGCCCAGCCAGCATCAATCCGGAAACCGGCAAACCGTGGGGGGCCGGCTTTCCCATCCTGACGGTAGAAGACTGGGTACAGGCCCAGGCGCGGCTGGCCGATTATTTTGGCATTGAGCGTTTTGCCGCGGTCATGGGCGGTTCATTGGGTGGCATGCAGGCGCTTAGCTGGGCCATTACCTGCCCCGACCGGGTAGCCAACTGTGTCGTCATTGCCAGCACCCCGCGCTTGTCTGCACAAAACATTGGTTTTAACGAAGTGGCCCGGCGCGCCATTATTTCCGATCCCGAATTCCACGGGGGCGATTACTACGAACATGGAGTGGTGCCCCGGCGGGGCTTGTCCGTTGCCCGCATGATTGGCCACATCACTTACTTGTCCGACGCCGACATGGCGGCCAAATTTGGTCGTACCCAGCGTGAGCCCGGTGCAGACGGTAGCTTCCATTACGGCTACGGGGTCGAATTCGAGGTCGAGTCTTATCTGCGGTATCAGGGCGAGAAGTTTTCCGGCTATTTTGATGCCAACACGTATCTGACGTTCACGCGTGCCCTGGATTATTTTGATCCCTCCCGTAATCATGATGGGGATCTTGCCAAGGCGCTGGAAGCGGTCAGCGCCCGTTTCCTGCTGGTTTCATTTAGCACAGACTGGCGGTTTCCGCCGGAACGTACACAGGAAATGGTCCGGGCCCTGCTTAAAAACAAACTGCCCGTCACCTATGCCGAGATAGACGCACCCCATGGCCATGACGCCTTTTTGCTTGGCGATAAACGCTATCATGCAGTGGTGCAGGGCTACTACGATCAAATTGCCCGTACGCTCTCGCTCGGCGCGCGCAAAACAACAACAGGAGTTCTGGCGTGACTCAGGCAGCATCCCAAGGTATTCGGCCCGACCTGGCGCGTATTGCCAGCTGGATAGACCCCGGCAGCCGGGTGCTGGACCTGGGTTGCGGCGATGGTGCCTTGCTGGCATGGTTGCGCGACCACCGCGACGTTGACGGCGCAGGGGTCGAACTGGCGGACGAATCAGTCATTGCCTCCGTGCAGCGCGGCGTGTCGGTTATCCAGCAAGATCTGGAGCAGGGCCTGGCCCTGTTCGATGACCAACAGTTCGATACGGTTGTGCTGTCGCGCACGCTGCAGTCCATGCACCATACCGAGCATATCCTTCGTGAAATGGCGCGGGTGGCCCGTTTCGGCATTGTGTCGTTTCCCAACTTTGGCTACTGGAAGCACGGTTTTTCCATCCTGGCCGGCCGCATGCCCGTCACCGGCGAAATGCCCTACCAGTGGTACGATACGCCCAACATTCATTTGTGCACGTTACGTGACTTCCAGGGGCTGGCTGCATCGCTGGATTTGCGCATCACCAACCTGGCTACCTTCAGCCATGGGCGCGAGATTCGCGTTCTGCCCGGCTGGCGCAGCACCTTGGCGGTCTATCATTTTGCTTCGCCTCATTCTCCAGGGCCCTGACCATTTCTACACTCGTTGGCGTTTATCGCAGTCCACGCGTTCTCCCTTTGCTGGTGCTGGGTTTTTCCAGTGGGCTGCCGCTTGCACTGACCAGTGGAACGCTGCAGGCCTGGGCCACAGTCGAAGACGTGTCGTTACAGAACATCGGGTTTCTGACGCTGGTGGGCTCTGCCTACACGCTCAAGTTTTTATGGGCACCGCTGGTTGATCGTTACGTACCGCCCATTTTGGGCCGACGCCGTGGCTGGATATTGGTCACCCAACTGCTGCTGGCCGTGACCATTGCGGCGATGGGGGGCTTCTCGCCTGCCTCCAGTCTGGGTGTGCTGTCGTTGTTGGCGGTCGTGGTGGCGTTTTTATCGGCCACCCAGGATATTGCTTTTGACGCGTATAGTACCGATGTGCTGCGCCATCAGGAACGGGCCGCCGGCGCGGCGTTGCGCGTGCTGGGTTACCGCCTTGCCATGGTCGTATCGGGGGGGCTGGCGCTGATTATTGCCGACCAGTGGCTGGGCTGGGGCAACACCTATATTCTGATGGGCGCGTTTATTGCGTTGTGCGCCACCGTCACGCTGCTTGCTCCCGAGCCCGAGCAGCATGCCCACGTGCCACCCTCCCTGCGTGACGCGGTGGTCGATCCGCTGCTTGAGTTTTTTCGTCGGCCCGGAGCCTGGACACTGCTGCTGCTTATTGTCCTGTACAAGCTGGGCGATGCCTTTGCGGG
>DAHVSI010000209.1 GCA_027324645.1 Castellaniella sp.
GGATTCCTGTAGATAGCATCACAGGCGCAGGGCAGGGTAGCGCGATGGCAATGCCCAGCCGAGATGATTTCTGGTCTGGTGGCGATAACTGGACGCAGCACATCGAACTCGCCCCAGAATTGCAGCAGCAGCTTGAGCAGCAATGGGCGATTCAAGCCGGACTGGTAGACCCGCAAAATGCGGCACTGGGGCGCGTGCAGGACATGATGGCGTCCGGATTTGATATGTCCAGCCTGCCTCAAGGCGGCACCGCGCTGGACCCCAATAGCCTACCCGGTATGGGCCAAGCATTTAGCCCTACCGGAGAGCAATTGGCGACATACGACCCAAACCTTCAAACAAATGAAGCAACCGATCTGCTGATGCAGCGCATTAATCCTCAGCTGGATCGTCAACGCGAAGCGTTACGCGCACAGCTTGCAAATCAGGGCATCGCACATGGGTCGCAGGCGTATAACAACGCCATGGAGCAGCACGGCCAGACAGCCAACGATGCTTATACGCAAGCGGCATTGCATGGCATCGGGCTGGGCATGCAGCAGCAGGGTCTGCAGTTTGATCAGGGTCTTGCAAATCGGGCGTTGACAGCAGGCGAGCAAGCCCAGCAGTTCGCCCAACAGCAAGGCTTGCGAATGGGCGAGGCTGGCTTGCAGGCACAACAATTTGGTCAATCTGAGCAAGCGCGACAGCGTGCAATGATGGAAGCCGCCTATTTGCGCAATCTGCCCCTGCAAGAGCTTCAGATGCTCACTGGTGGTGGCCAGGTGCAAATGCCCCAGTTCCCCGGCTACGCGCAGCAGGCGCAGACGGCGGGTCCCGATCTTGTGGGTGCTGCTAATGCTCAATATGGCGCTGATCTTGGCAGCTGGAATGCTCAGCAGGCGCAGCAACAGCAGATGCAGCAAGGTTTTGGCAGCATGGGGGGTGCCCTGGGTTCGATGTTTGGGGGGCCGATGGGCGGACTGCTTGGGAGTGTAGGCGGCTCGCTGCTTGGTGGACTTTTTGGGTGACGACATGGACCAAAGCAAATTTATCAAACCCACGTACGGCCCTGATGTGCTGGCCCGACAGCTACAAATGATGCAAGACTCTGAGCGTGCCAAGGCTCAAATTGAGCATGGAATGCAGCCACTGCAAGGGCAGATGGTGTCCGGCCATTACATCGCCCCGCACTGGTCGCAGCAGCTTGCACAGGGCCTGAACCGATACCAGGGGGAGCGCACCATGCAGCAATTGCCTGAGCAGATGGCAGAATTGCAAAATATGCAGCAACAACAAATGCTTGGGCAGTTCGGGTTCGGACAGCCGTCACCACAGCAGTTAGCACAGGGCCTGAGCGGCGAGCAACCGCAAATTGGCATTGATGATGGTGCTCCCGGCCTTACGCCTGCACAGGGAGGTATGCCGCAACAGGGAATGGGGCAAGGCCCTATGCTCATACCCGGACTGAATGAGCAACAATCCATGGCCGTATTAAGCAGCGTTGGACCGGAGGAATATTCCAAGCTGATGGCCCGTGCCGCAATGCAGCGCGGCACCTCAGCCATGCAAAATGCTGAAGCCCTGGGACTGCATCCCGGAACGCCCGAATACAACGCCTACATTGAGCGGGTGACCGGTTCACCGCAAACGGTTGTGAACGTAGGTGGCGATTCGGCTCCCGGTCTTGGTCGTTTGTCTTCAGATTATGGCTATGTGCTTGACCCTGAAACAAGGCAGCCTGTCATTGATCCATCAACAGGATTACCACAAGCGGCACCTGTTCCCGGCTCACCAGCCGCACAAGAACAGGCCGATGCGGCAAGTCGTGCGGAAGCGGCGCGGCGAAACGCGGCGAGTTATGCCAGAACAGTGACGCAAGACATAGGCATAGCCGACAGCTACTTAGATGACATTGCTGCATCTGGCGACAACGTTGCTAGCGCCAGTGCTCGTGAAGCAAGCTCAAGAATACCGGGGACGGCTGCATACAACATGAAGCAGTTCGTGGATAGCGCACTGTCAAACGTCACGCTCGATACGATGAACCGAATGCGCGAAACGTCACAGGCAGGCGCGACGGGCTTTGGCAACATGTCCGAGCGCCAGATGGAAGTCATTCGCGGGGTTCTTGGTCAGTGGAAGCCCGGCTTGCCTATCGAAGACCAGCGCATGATACTTCACCGTCTCGGAAACTTTTATCTGGATGTTCAGCTTGGTAGCGCTGAAGAGCGTGCAGAAGCTGTTCGGGACGGGCGTATGTCGAAAGAAGAAAATGACGCCATAAGTGAACTGTACTACCCAGAAACACGAGACATCAGGGGCCGCCCGATAAATAGCCAAAACAGAACAGCGCCTGCTGGGACATCGGGTCGTCAGCAACGTCCGGCATTAGCTGACATATTCGGGGGCTGATATGGCGACTTTCGATAGTCTGGCACCACAAGTCACGCAACGCCTTGCCAGTGATCTTAATCTGACGCCACAACAGGCGGCGGGCATTGTCGGCCAGCTTGCCTATGAAAGCGACGGATTGCAGGCGATAAACGAGTACAAACCAGTCGTTCCCGGTTCACGTGGTGGTTTTGGTTGGGCGCAATGGACCGGCCCGCGTCGTCGTGAGTTCGAATCATGGGCACAACAAAACCAGATGGACGTTTCCAGCCCTGATGCCAACTATGGTTTTTTGCTGCATGAGTTGCAAAACACGCCAGAGGGTCGCGTGCTGGACGACATACGCAACGCACAGGACGCGCAAACAGCAGGACGCATATTTACAGACCGGTTCTTGCGTCCGGGCGTTCCTGCGCACGATAAGCGGGCCACATGGACGGACAGAGTGATGAATATGGTTGTGCCTACAGCGCAGGCTGGAACAGTGCCACAAGGCGGGATGCGGGCCAAGATACAGGCTGCCCGCGATGCTGGATATTCAGACGATGAAATCATGGGCCACGTGTCACGGATGCCGGACTTTTCGGCAAAGCTGCAGCAAGCGCGTGAGGCGGGTTATTCGGATGACGAGATATTCGGGCATCTTGGATTGACGGCCAATGCCCCAGCGGGCGCGCAATCGGGAGCAGCGCCCATTGTTGACCAAACCACAGAACAACAGCCTGGCTTTATTGGGCAAGTAGGCCGACAGCTTGGCCTTACTGCACGGGCCGGGCTTGAGGGCGTATCGGCTTTGCCTGAAATGATCGTCAACCCGGTCGCGGGAATGATGGGCCTGCCTGAAATGCGCATGAGCAGCACACTGGACGCAATAGGTTTGCCCCAGCCTGAGAACGCCACAGAACGTATAGCACAAGATGTCGCTGGCGCTATGGCAGGCACTGCAGGCATTGTTGGTGGCGCTAACGCTCTAGCGCAGGGTTTGACTGGCGCGGGCCGAGCAGTGGCACAGCAATTAGGGTCAGCCGTTCCACAACAGATTGCGGGTGCTGCAGGCGCTGGAGGCGCTGGCGGTGTCGCTCGTGAGTCAGGCGCAGGGCCAGTCGGCCAAACCGCCGCAGCATTAGCCGGTGGACTGCTTGCCAGTAGCGCTGCAAATCGTGCTGTGACTACTCCTAGACAGAAAGGCATGACTGACCCTACACGAGACCTTCAGCGACGCGCTAGCAACCTTTATGATCAGGTGGAGCAGCGTGGCGTTACCGCTCCAGGGCAAAGCACAGCGCAATTGCAGCAAAACGTTAGAAATATCGCGAGCAATGAGGGCCTAATTACTCCATCAGGCGCAATCGCTGAGGGTTATCCGAAACTGAACGGCGCTATCCGCATGATTGATGAATATGCTGGGCAGCAAATGACCGCAAAACAAATGCAGTCAGTGCGGCGCATGCTTCAAAACGTTGCCGGCAGCGCTGATAACGCAGAACGCCGAATCGGAACAATATTGCTACGTACATTTGATGATTTCACGGCACCCCTCGCGCCAGAGTTAGCAGAGGCGCGTAATTTATATGCTGCCGCTATGCGTGGTCGGCAGCTTGAAACGCTTCGTGATGTTGCCGAATCAAGGTCTAAGCAGTTCTCACAATCAGGGCTTGAAAATGCATTGAGGTCAGAGTACAGAACGCTGTACAACCGCATATTGCGCGGTCAAGAACGCGGCTTTAACCCTGAGCAGGTTGAGGCTATACGTCGTGTTGCTGAAGGCACTGTGCCTGCCAACGCTGCTAGGCAAATAGGAAAGCTCGCACCGACTGGCGTGGTTAGTGCCGGATTTAGCGGCGGCGTGCCATTTATGATTGGCAATGCAATTGGTGGCCCAGCCGTTGGTGGTGCGGCCAGTCTTGGGACAATGGGTGTTGGCGCACTGGGACGGAATGCCGCCACAGCCATGACATCTAGAAATGCTGCATTAGCCGAAGCGCTTGCACGAAATATGCCGCTTACTGCGCAGACTACACCAACATTAACAAACCCAATGGGCGCACTGTACGGTGCAGCCCTTATGAGTGAAAGATAGGAGTAAATGCCATGGCCCGAGACGGACAGGGAAATTACAATCCGCCGCTAAACAACTGGAATCCTGCCCTAGACGGCAATGAAGCCGATCCTGCAGGCTGGAACCAAATGCTTGCAGACCTTGCTGCAGCGCTCACGCAATCCGTATCAGCAGACGGCCAGACTATGCTGACCGGCAACCTGAAGATGGGCGGCAACACACTGCAGGGAATGGGCGCTCCATCGGCAAACGGGCAAGCGCTGCGGCGGGATCAGTTGATAAAGGGTCCGAATATCGCATCGGCATCAACGATCACGATTCCCGTTGAGGGGTCTGTGTTTGAGGTGACCGGCACAACTACGATCAACCAGTTGTCTGGCGCATACGACGGCAGGATGGTTGTGCTGGTGTTTCAGGATGAGCTGATAATCAAGCATGGCCCGAACCTTCAGCTACCGAACGCAACGGACATCACCACCAAGGCGGGCGACGCATTTGTTTTCTACCGCAAATCTTCGTCGGAGTGGGCTGCATTGTTTAGAACCGCCGCCTATGCCGACCTAGCCTCTACAGCCGAAGCACAGGCGCTGGCATCTGATGTCGTTGTGATTACGCCGAAGAAATTGGGCGATGCAATGAATGCGCACGTGCTGGGCGTGGGACAGACGTGGCAGGATATGACAGGGAGCAGGACTTCCGGAACAACTTATACAAATACGACAGGGAGAATTATTTTTATATCTGTTTCGTCTACGGCCGCTGGAGAACAAACTAGGTTGGTAGCGCGTGTTGATGGTGTTTTGATGGCACATCAGGGTATGCTTGGTACTGGCTCTCAATACGTTTCCTTCGCCAGCATAGCACTCCCCGTTCCAGCTGGGTCCACCTACAGTGTCACTTTAGGAGGGACGGCGTCCGGCATTCCCAGCCCTAGCGAAGCAATTAGTGGATGGTTGGAGTTACGATAATGAAATACTACAAACACCCCGAAACAGGCGAAGTATACGCTTACGACAACGACCAAGTTGAGCAAGGGTGGGTAAAAGAGGGCCTAGTTGAGATGACCCAAGAAGAAGTAGAGTCACATCTGAACCCACCCCCTGAACCACCCACTGAAGGGGACATCCGAGCCAAACGGGAACGTTTGTTGCAAGAAACAGATTGGACGTTACTAAGGGCATTAGAAACAGGAGATTCGGTTCCAACTGAATGGTCTGTATATAGGCAAGCCCTACGTGATGTACCACAACAACCCGGTTTCCCAGAGGACGTAGAATGGCCAGAATTGCCACAGGAATAATCCGCTGGGCTGTTGGTGCCTTATTACTGTGGGCAGGCAAAGGCGTCGTCATGGTCGCAGCCCCCATCGTGTCCTTGCCACTTTTTGTGGTGCATCGGGAGGAGTCTGAAACCACAGGCTTTCTGAGCCTACATCCCGGGCAACCCCGAGAGTTCTTGGCACGCCCCTTGCGCTGGATGCAAACGCACGACGCTCCGCTGGATTAATGGCGGTACGAGTCGTACAGCGACGGTAGCCGGTTCAAGTCTAGAAAACATAGGTATTAAATGAGAATAACCCCCGTAAAAGGCTGGCGCACCTTCTGGCGCTGGTGGTCCACGTGGCTATCCGGAGCCAGTACAATAT
>DAHVSI010000216.1 GCA_027324645.1 Castellaniella sp.
CCATGCAGCCCAGCGGCTTTGTTGAAAATGATCGGTACCACTGGATGCTGAACTCGGGGGCACACCTTGACAAGGCCGAGGCATACCGCTCTTTGGTGGTTGCCTGGCGCGACGGTTCGCCCGTACGGTTAAAAGATGTAGCCACCGTGACCGATAGTGTTGAGGACCGCAACAACGCCGGTTTCTTCAACGACAAGCGAGCCGTACTGCTCACTGTGCGCCGCGAGGCCGATGCCAACATTATCGAAACGGTGGACGCCATCCGCGCCGAGGTTCCGGCGCTGCAGGACTTTTTGCCCCGGCACGTCGACCTGTCCATTGCTCAGGACCGCACACCCAGTATTCGTGCTTCTCTGGCCGAAGCCGAATTTACCCTGCTGGTGGCCACCATACTGGTCGTCTTGGTCGTTCTGGTATTTTTACGTAACTGGCGGGCGGCCCTGATCCCGGCCATAGCGGTCCCTGCCTCACTCATCAGCACCTTCAGTCTTATGCTGTGGTTTGGCTTCACGCTCAACACCATCTCGTTGATGGCGCTGATCGTGGCCACCGGCTTTGTGGTGGATGATGCCATTGTCGTGCTTGAAAACATCATGCGCTACATAGAAAAAGGTACCGGGCCCAGAAGGGCGGCCATCCGGGGACTAAGAGAGGTAGGTTTCACGGTTGTCGCCATGAGCCTGTCCTTGATTGCTGTGTTCATACCCATGCTTCTCATGGGTGGCCTGGTGGGAAATTTTTTCCGGGAATTCGCGGTCACGTTGTCAGTCGCCGTGGTGCTGTCCCTGATCCTCTCGCTCACACTCACCCCCATGATGTGCGCATCGCTATTGCGGACTCGCAAAAGCCGGCCACGCCGGCGGGGCCTGCTGGCGCAGGGCTTGGTCAGCACAGGGCAGTGGCTGTGGCGGGGTTACCGTCGCTCACTTGCCTGGGCGTTGGCGCACAGTCGGTTCATGTTGCTTGTGTTGTTTGGCACGATCGGGCTAAACGTCTATCTGTACACCGACATTCCCAAAGGCTTCTTCCCGCAGCAAGATACCGGTCAGCTTATGGGGTTCTTCCGCGTGGACCAAGGCATGTCGTTTGAGGCCATGCTGCCCAAGCTGGACAAGTTTCGTGAGGCACTGACGCAGGACCCCGCCATCGAAAGTGTGACCGGTTACATAGGAGGTCGGGGCGGCAGTAATTCAAGTTTTCTGATGATTCAGCTCAAGCCCATTGCGGAGCGCACCGCCAGTGCCACAGATGTGGTCAATCGGCTCAGAGATCGCTTTACCAGTGAGCCCGGCGCACGGCTGACGCTCGTTCCCCAGCAGGATATTTTTGTGGGCGGCCGTGGCGCGGCAGGCGGAGGGTCTTACGAGTACAGTCTGCTGGCCAGTGATCTGGACGATTTGGCAGAATGGGTGCCGCGCGTTCGGGAGGCTATGGCCGACCTGCCTGAGATTACGGACGTTGAAACAGATGTTGAGGAACGTGGCAGGCGTGTGCAGCTGACTGTTGACAGGGATGCGGCGGCGCGGCTGGGTGTCAGCATGTCTCTGATTACGGGTACGCTCAACAATGCATTCAGCCAGCGCCAGGTGTCAGTCATCTATGGGGATCTTAACCAGTACCACGTGGTGATGGGGGTGCAAGACCAGTATGCCGAGGACCTGGAATCGCTCAAGCGTGTGCAAGTTATTACCGGCGATGGCGACCGGGTGCCCCTGTCGGCTTTTACTCAGCTGGAAACCGGCAACGCCCCGCTTAGCGTGAGCCATAGTGGGTTGTTTGCATCCGAATCCATCTCTTTCAGCCTGGCCGACGGGGTGACGCTTGAAGAAGCCACGGCTTCTATTGACCGTGCCGTGGCCCGCACTGGCTTGCCATCCAACCGGATCCAGGCGGGTTTTGAAGGTACAGCGCTGGAGCTGCAAAAAAGTGCCGAACAGCAGGTGCTTTTGATTTTTGGTGCCCTGTTGACCATGTACATTGTGCTGGGCATGCTCTACGAAAGTTACATTCACCCCATCACGATTCTGTCCACCCTGCCCTCTGCAGGGATTGGCGCGCTACTGGCTTTGCTGATGGCTGGCGAAGAGTTCACGCTTATTGCCCTGATCGGCATTTTCCTGCTGATCGGTATCGTCAAGAAAAATGCCATCATGATGGTTGATTTTGCCTTGCTCGCACAGCGGCGCGATGGCTTGACGCCCCGTCAGGCCATCCTGGAGGCCTGTCTGGTGCGTTTTCGCCCCATCATGATGACAACGCTGTCTGCCATGTTTGGTGCCATGCCCCTTATTCTGGCAACGGGGGCAGGTGTCGAGATGCGGCGCCCACTAGGGTTGACCATTGTGGGCGGGCTATTTGTCAGTCAGATTCTTACACTCTACACCACGCCGGTGGTTTATCTGGCTCTTGATGGGCTGCAGGAGCGCGTTCGTCGCTGGCGCCAACGTTTCTTTACCCAACCTACGCAGGATATGCCATGACCGCTTTCCGTTTGTCATCTTGTTTTCGGTCAGGACTGCAGCGTCTATGGGTGCTTGTGCTTAGCGCTACCCTGGCCGCCTGTGCGGTGGGGCCGGACTATGAACGGCCTGCGATAGATGTGGGGGAACGTTATGGGGCCATGGAAGACGACCCGGCCAACGACGGCTGGATTGTCGTCGAAGCAGACCAGACAGTTGATGACCAGGATTGGTGGCAGCGGTTTGGTGACGATAACCTCAACACCATGATGCAGCGATTGCTTGAAGATAACTATGATCTGGAAGAGGCAGAGGCCCGCTACCGCCAGGCACAGGCCGCACTCAAGGCAACACGCTCTGGATTTTTCCCCACCGTCGACATGTCGGGCTCCATGACTCGTTCAGGATCCGGCTCCGGAACAGCGTCGACTCGCTCATCATCTGGCATGGGGTCAGCCGGGCCAATGGTGGGTGGGAGCACTATTCAAGAGCAGTACAGCCTGAGCGGCAACGTTAGCTGGGAGCCGGACGTCTGGGGGCGTATCCGCCGGTCGGTTGAAAGTGATGAAGCCAGTCTGGAGGCAAGTCGCGCAGACAAGGCCGCGACCCGCCTGAGTCTGCAATCAGCATTAGTACAAAATTACTTCCGTTTGCGGGCGCTGGACGCTGAAATTCGCTTGATGGATAAAACCGTAGCGGCGTATGAACGCAGTCTGCGCACAACACGTAACCAGTTCGATGCAGGCATAGCGCCGCCGGCCGATGTTGCTGCCGCAACAACGCAGCTTGAAAATGCGCGGGGTCAGCGACAGGGCCTGGGCTGGCAGCGTACGCAGCTTGTGCACGCACTGGCTGTCCTGCAAGGGACTGCCCCTTCGGCGTTTAGCCTGGACGAAACAGACGGCCTCACTCTGGATGCACCGGTGATCCCCGTTGGCCTGCCGGCTGGCTTGCTGCAGCGTCGTCCTGACGTGGCGGCTGCAGAACAGCGCGTGCGACAGGCCAATGCGCAGATAGGCGTCGCCAAAGCTGCTTGGTTTCCCGATCTGACGCTCAGCATGCAAGGCGGGTTTCGCAGTGGCCAGTGGGCGCAGTGGCTCACGGCACCCAATCGGTTCTGGTCACTGGGGCCGGCGCTGGCCCTGACGCTGTTTGATGGCGGTGCAAGACGGGCGCGCAGTGAGGAAGCGGAAGCAGGCTATGACGCCCAGGTCGCCAGCTACCGCCAGACTGTTCTGGAGGCGTTGCGCGAAACGGAAGATATCCTTGTTGAACTGGGCAGCCTGAAAGAGGAGACAGCCATTCAGGAACGGGCGCGTGAAGCGGCACAGGAGTCTTTGCGCCTGACCCGTAACCAGTATGAGGCGGGGCTCATCGATTACCTGAGTGTTGTCCAAGTCGAGACATCGGCGCTCAATGCCGAGCGCAATCTCCTTTCTTTGAGGGCCGACCGGCTGGTTCTGACAGCCGAACTCATTACCGCACTGGGAGGTGGCTGGGAGCAGCATAAACCCGTAGAAAATGTGCCAGAACAGTGACTTATTAGACTAAGGTCTAAGTCGCCGTTCTGCTGGTTAACCCTTTAATGTGTCCGATACACACGACTGTCTGTCCGAAACGAGTAAGTTACTGAAAAAACCGTTTGCTAGCCTGAAAATCCATTCCCATGAATAAAACCGACAAGTGTCGTAATCAGCGCGCTTGGACCCAAAGGGAATTCTGCCAATTACAGCAGTAGCAAATAGGAGACAGTCCGTGAGCAATATTATTCATCGCAACAGGAAGTCTGGTTCTGCGCCCCGCCGCAGTTTTCTCAAAACCAGTGCTGGCGTCGCCGGGGGGCTGCTATTGCCGGCTTCATACAGCAGTTCAGTATTCGCGAAGGACGAAGACTATCCGTCGCTGGGTAACTACCCCGATGGGGTCGAAGGCGACACCGTTGTTGCCGGCCTGACCCTTGACCTTACCGGTCCATATTCGGCTGAAGGCGCTGGCCAAAAGCGTGGTTTTGAACTGGCAGCAGAAATGATCAACAATGGCGACGAGCGTATTAAAAAAGTGTCGCCGCACACTAAAAAAGGCATACTGGGCAAAGAGCTCAAGCTGGTCATCGGTGATGCCGAAACCAAGCCAAACAGCGCTGTTCAGGCCGCGACCCGCTTTATCCGCGAAGACAAGGCCATGATGATCTCAGGCAGTGTCAGTAGCTCGGTAGCCATTGCACTGCAAAACACGTGCGAACGCGCCAAAACACTGTATTTCCCTGTCATTAGCGGTTCCAGTGACACCACAGGCAAGGACTGTCGCCGCTACGGCTTCCGCTTGTGTCACCATGCCTACACCACGGCCAAGGCCATTGCGCCTGTCATGGCGGAAGAGTACGGCAAGGACATGAAGGTCATTTATCTGGTGCCCGACTACAACTACGGTCATTCCATTCATGACCACATGCGAGACTTTACTGAAGAGCAGGGCTGGACCACAATCGATAACGCACAAATCCACCCACTTGGCGCAACCGACTACAGCTCCTACATGCTGAATATCGCCAACAGTGGTGCCGACATCATGATCAACCTGGACTAC
>DAHVSI010000228.1 GCA_027324645.1 Castellaniella sp.
ATCTCGTCGCCGGTGCGGTCCAGGAAGCCGGTGTTGATGAATGCTACCCGCTGGTGAGCGGCGGCAATACACGCTTTCAGGTTGGCACTGGTGCGCCGCTCTTCATCCATGATGCCCATTTTGATGGTATTGCGCTCCAGACCAATCAGGTCCTCGGTGCGAGCAAACAGGTCGTTGGCAAAGGCGACTTCGTCGGGTCCATGCATCTTGGGCTTGACGATGTAGATGGATCCTTTGCGCGAGTTCAGGCGTGTGTCCAGATCGCGCTTGGCAATGAGCGACGAAATCACGGCGTCCATGATGCCTTCCGGGACCTCGCGGCCTTCTTCATCAAGAATGCTTGGGTTGGTCATGAGGTGGCCAACGTTGCGCACCAGCATGACGGAGCGACCAGGCAAGGTTTGTGTTGTCCCTGCGGCGTCTACGTAAGTCCGGTCAGCATTGAGACGGCGGGTAAACGTTTTGCCGTCTTTGGACACCTCTTCGGTCAGTTCGCCCGTGGTGAGGCCCAGCCAGTTGCGATAGGCCAGGACCTTGTCCTCACTGTCCACGGCAGCGATGGAGTCTTCCAAGTCCATGATTGTGGTGACTGCCGCTTCCAGGACGACGTCGCGTACGCCTGCCTTGTCGTCTTTGCCGATGGGATGCGTGGGGTCGATCTGGATCTCGATGTGCAGGCCATGATGACGAAATACCAGTGCATCAGGTTTGTCTTCGGCACCGCGATAGCCAAGAAACAGGGACGTATCTGCGAGCCCTGTGGTTGTGCCGTCTTCAAGGCTGACCTGAAGCGCACCCTGCTTGACCGTGTAGGCGGTAGCGTTAGCATGCGAGCCGTTTGCCAGGGGCAGGGCTTCGTCCAGAAACGCGCGGGCTCGGGCGATGACTTTTGCGCCGCGAACCGGGTTGTAGCCGCCCGCACGCGTGGCGCCATCCTCTTCGGAAATGACGTCGGTACCGTACAGGGCATCGTACAGGCTGCCCCACCGGGCGTTAGCGGCATTCAATGCATAGCGCGCATTGGTAATGGGCACAACAAGCTGGGGACCGGCCTGGTTGGCGAATTCAACGTCAACCTTGCTGGTATCGATACGTACGTTGTCGGGCTCATCGGCCAGGTAGCCAATGTCACGCAAGAAGGCCTGATAAACCGCCTGGTCCTTGATTGGCCCGGGGTTATCCTTGTGCCAGTCGTCAATGGCTTTTTGAATGCGCTCGCGTTCGGCAAGCAGGTCACGGTTTTTAGGTGCCAGGTCGTGTACCAGCTGGTCGAACCCAGCCCAGAACGAATCGGCATCGACGCCGCTGCCGGGCAATGCCTCATTCTGGATAAAGGCATGCAGATCGCTGGCGACCCGCAGACGGTGCGAAGTAATACGGTCAGTCATGGTCAATCCTGTAAAAAAATAATGAAAATGGTGCGGTGGTGACGCAGGGGCTTAAGCGCCAAGGGCAGCAATACCTGCGCGTGCCACTTCGGCATCTTGTGCTGCTTGCACGCCTGATACGCCTACGGCACCGATGACATGGCCGTCAATGATGATCGGCTCGGCCCCTTCCAGCCCCACGACGGGCATGTTGACAGCTGCGGTACGGCCATTGTTGATCATGTCTTCAATGCCCTTGGTGGGCTTGCCACTCAGGGCGCTGGCGTTGGCCTTGTCCATGGAAATTTGTGCGCTCATGACAGGCGCGCCATCCAGTCGTTGCAGCCAGAGCAGGTGCCCCCCTGCGTCGCATACGGCAATGCTGACCGCCCAGCTATTTGTCTGTGCATGTTTTTCAGCGGCGGTAGCGATGGTTCTGGCATCATCCAGAGTCAGTTTTTTGCATGAAATCATTGTTCAGGCTCCTGATGGTGAAAAGTGATATTCAGAGAATAAGAATGGCGCGAAAATCATTGACATTGGTGCGCGTTGGCCCCGTCACAATGTGCTGGTCCAGACCCTCAAAGAAGGTGTGTGCATCATTATTGTCAAGGTGTGTCCGTGCAGAAAGCCCTGCTTGGCCGGCACGTTGCAGCGTGCCGGGATCAATGTATGCGCCGGCGATCGCTTCCTGGCCGTCAATACCATCGGTATCGCCCGCCAGGGCATAAATATTGGGCTCGCCCCGCAGTGCCACGGCCATGGCGAGCAAGAACTCTACATTGCGTCCGCCCCGGCCATGCCCCCTTACGGTGACGGTGGTCTCGCCTCCTGACAGCAGGACACACGGCGCCGTTACGGGCTGTCCATGCCGGCCGACCTGTTTTGCAATGCCGGCCATAATCTTGCCGGCTTCACGGGCCTCACCTTCGATGCTGTCGCCAAGTATGAGTGGGCTGATGCCGGCGGACTGTGCGACATCGGCTGCTGCCGTCAGGGCATGCTGGGACGAGGCGATGATATGCGTGGTCACCCGATTGAGGCAGGCATCGTCTGGCTTGACGGTTTCATTGTCGGGATGGTTAAGAACCCGGCGAACCGTCTCTGGTACGGCGATGTGGTACTGGCCAAGAATGGCCAATGCGTCTGCGCTGGTTGTTGGATCGCCGACCGTCGGGCCCGAGGCGATGTCAGCCGGGTGGTCGCCCGGCACGTCAGAAATCATGAGATTCAGGACACGGGCGGGATGACAGCTGGCCGCCAGACGGCCCCCTTTGATCGCAGACAGGTGACGCCGTACAGTGTTGATTTCGGAAATCGAAGCACCGCTGCGCAACAACGCCGTGCTGATGGCCTGCTTGTCTGCCAGGACAAGCCCCGGTGCGGGCAGGGGCAGCAGGGCGGAGCCTCCGCCACTTAGCAGTACGATGACCAGATCGTCCTGGCTTAGCCCTTGGATGCTGTTCAGTATGTGTTGTGCTGCTTGCTGGCCGGCCTTGTCCGGCACAGGATGTGCTGCCTCAAGCACCTTAATATATTGGCATGACACCGCATGGCCGTATGGCGTCACGACACAGCCGGAAAGCGGCGTGCCGTAGTGGCGTTCGACCACCTGTGCCATGGCTGCCGAGGCTTTGCCGGCCCCAACGACCACGATTTTCCCCTTGGGGGGATCGGGTAAATGCTGGGTGACAATGTGTTCCGGACGGGCAGAATCAATGGCAGCATTGAACAGGCGGGTCAAGAAGGAGTGCGGGTCAGAGGTGCCTGATGCCATAGTCTACTTAGCATAAACACTAGTTGGCCGGTTGTGAAGAGCAAAGAAGCTCACTACAGCATATACAATAAGTATATATGTATGGTGAGGCCTGACCATGAGCCGGTACACAGAAATGCGCAGTTTTGTCCTGTCTGCGGAAAAAGGCAGCTTTGCCAGCGCCGCAGAGACTGAGGGAGTCACACCCGTGATACTTGGGCGGCGTCTGACCGCCCTTGAGCGCCGTTTGGGTGTTCAGTTGGCACATCGTTCCTCGCGCGGGCTGGTCTTGACCCAGGCGGGCGAGCAATATCTGGAGTATTGCCAGCAGATCCTGAAGGACATAGAGTCGGCCGACAGCAGCGTCAGCGCAGGGCGCAAGGCGGTCACTGGCCGGCTGGTCATCTCGGCACCGGCCGCATTTGGCCGGCAACATGTGGCCCCTCACATCGTGGGCTTTCGCAAACGCTATCCTGGTATCAGTGTTTCCGTGAACCTGACTGACCGGGTCATCGACTTGGTCGATGAAGGCTACGACATGGCCATACGCGTTGGTGAAGTGCTGGATTTGGATTATGTGGTGTCGCGCTTATACCCAAACCGCCGCGTTGTGTGTGGTACGCCCGAGTATTTTGCGCGCTATGGCACACCCGCCACGCCCGAGGATCTGGTGCACCATAACTGTCTGGCTTTTAATTTGCAGGGGGGTCAGCAGCGAGGCTGGATTTTTGTGCGGGATGGGCGGCCATTTGCCCAGCGCGTGCAGGGCGACCTGGACTGCAATGACGGCGAAATGCTGTATGACTGGGTACGCCAGGGTCTGGGGGTTGGTTGGCGGTCAACCTGGGAGATTCAGGCGGACCTGAAACGGGGCAAGCTGGTTACGGTGCTGGATGACTTTGCGGCGCCGGACTACGACATCCGTGCCGTGTATCCGCAGCAACGGTATTTGCCGGCCCGAGTGCGCCATTTTATTGACTATATCAATGCCATCTATAACCAGCGTGGTTACTGGGACGGACCCTTGCCCCATACCTCAGGGCAGGCTTGACGCCAGAATCCGGGCTTCGTGGTCGAGCGTGCAAACGTCGCAGTTATCGCCGGGGCCACTGCGGTCCAGCACAATAAAGTCGCTGATTGCATCCAGTGCCAATAAGGGATGATGCCACACACCAGGAGCGTAATTGACGCCCTGGTTTGGTGCGCACCAGAACAGGTGCAGGTCGGACGGTTGTGGTGTACCGGGTGTATTGGCCACTACGGTGAGCCAGGGCTTGCCACTGACGGGAATAAATGCCTGGCTGCCGTGCGGGTGTCGTTCCATCATGTGGATGGGGATGGGCAACAGCCTGGGAATGCTCCGAAACAGCGACACAATCATGTGACCATCGTGGCCGGGCTGCAGCTTGGCCAAGTCATGATAGCGTTTTGTTGTGCCGTCATTGATAAAAAAATGATGGGCGTGGTCGGATGCCTCGATGACCTCGCCAAAGGGTTTAAAGGCCGTGGCATCAAGGACCTGGGCCTTCAACGTAAACGGATGTGCCGGCGTGTCAAACAATTCATGCAGCCGGAAAGCGGCGATGCGGGCTATTTGTGCCAGGCTTTCATCAATAGCCTGTTGTGGTGTTCCCGATAAGCGTTGCTGCATGGCCTGAATAATCTGGTGGCGATCCAGCCCCTTTACCGCGATAATAAAGGGTATGCCAAATTTGTCGCGATACAGCCGGTTTAATTCATTGAGCTGTGCAAGCTCTTGTGCACTACACTGGTCCAGCCCGGCGCCCTGTTGCTCCGCGGTAGAGGCTCGTGTCAGCTTGCCTTCGGCGGCAAGGCGGCCAGCCAGCTCGGGGTGGGCATTGATCAGGCTTAATTGTTGTGCGGAAGGGGCCTGATCAACCTGGGCTACCATGCAGGCATGCAATGCATCGATGCTAGTGAATGGCCGGTGTGGCCAGGTTTGTTCAGCCACCCACGGTGAATGCTCGAAAATACTTCCAAGCATGCTGGTAAACGTTTCCTGGTCCAGTGTCGAAAGCTGTTCAAGCGTCAGCGCGGGCTGGGTCATGATGAGTCCTGTGTATAAATGAATAAGTTAATGATGTCTGATGCACGTGAGAATGCAGGTCCAGTCCGGTTGCCACCCCTTATCCGGTTTTCCCGGTATGACGATGCCCGGGAAGCGACTGAGCGTTTAGTAGAAATATACCAGCGTAATACAGCGTTCCTGCGTGATGCCTTTATGGCCTATGCAAAAGGCGAGGTGGCCGATCCCGGCCGGGTGCGGGCCTGCTATCCCGCTATTCGCATCCGCGTCAGCACCTGGCAAGAGGTCGATACCCGTCTGTCATATGGCCACGTGGTCGAACCCGGCGTGTATATGACAACAGTTACCCAGCCCGATCTGTTTTTTGACTATCTGCTTGAGCAGATTGCGCTGCTGATTCGTCATCATGGCGTTCCCGTCGAAATCGGTGAATCCGATATTCCCATTCCCTTGCACTTTGCCTTTGGTGATGGCCAATATGTTGAGGCGGACTATGACGAAGGCGTGGGGGACACGCTAAGAGACAGGTTTGATGTGCCCGACTTGGCTGTTATGGACGACGCGATTGTCAACGGCACCTGGATGGGCCAGCCTGACGAGCCCCAGCCACTTGCGCCCTTCACCGCGCCCCGTGTCGATTATTCACTGCACCGCTTGCAACATTACACGGCGACAGCGCCAGAACACTTCCAGAACCTGGTACTGTTCACCAACTATCAGTTTTATGTAGAAGAATTCTGTGAATGGGCACGGGGCATGCTGCGCAATGAACGAGGCGGCTATACAGCCCTGATCGAGCCTGGCAACGTCGTGACCCGGGCAGGCCCGGATGCACAGCGTACCGGCACCGAGCCCGGCCACATGCCACAGATGCCGTCGTATCATCTGGTTCGCGATGATCATCTGGGCATTACACTCATCAACATTGGGGTAGGCCCCTCCAATGCAAAAACCATTACCGACCACGTAGCAGTGCTGCGCCCCTCTGCATGGCTCATGCTGGGCCATTGTGCAGGGCTGCGCACTACCCAGCGGCTGGGCGATTATGTGCTGGCGCATGGGTATGTCCGGCAGGACCAGGTCCTGGATGAAGACTTGCCCACTTGGGTGCCTGTGCCGCCGCTGGCAGAAATCCAGGTTGCCTTGGAACATGCTGTTGCAGAGGTGGCCGGGTTATCGGGCTGGGAGCGTAAGCGCATTATGCGTACCGGCACCGTTGCGACGGTACATAATCGCAATTGGGAATTGCGTGACCACCTTGAGCCGGTACAGCGGTTATCTCAGTCCCGGGCCATAGCGCTGGATATGGAATCGGCAACCATTGCTGCCAACGGGTTCCGTTTTCGGGTGCCGTATGGCACCTTGCTGTGTGTGTCGGACAAGCCGCTGCATGGCGAGTTAAAATTACCCGGCATGGCAAGCGAGTTTTACCGTACGCAGGTGGGGCAACATCTGCATATTGGTATTCGCGCCCTGGAAAGCCTGCGCGACATGCCTCAGGAGCGATTGCATTCAAGAAAGCTGCGCAGTTTCATTGAAACTGCTTTCAAATAAGGCGCAGCCAGGCGGGCAGGCGTGTATAACGCCTAGTCGCACACCCTACTCATCCTCCTCCACTGCAAGCATGGTGCCCCGGCACGATGGCGTACCGCATAAGCAGCGGTATTGCTGTTTCAAGGTATCTGACATGGGTTCGTCAATGACGAGCCCATAGTCAAAGAGCAATTCTTCGCCGGGGTGGATATCGCGTAGGGCCACAACGTACACACGGGTACCTGCCTCGTTTTCCTGGGCTTCGCAGTTAGGTTCACAGCTGTGATTGATCCATCGGGCGTCGTTGCCATCGACACTGCCGTCAATGATAAAACCACAGCTTAAAGAAAAAAAGAAGGTATGAAAGGGGTCGTCAGGATGGCTGGCGGCTTTCTCATCGGCCTCTTCAGCGCTGATTCGTTCGCCCGTGTATTCAAAGATTGCCGTATCGGCAGCAATGAATGCACGGGCAAAAACACCCTTGCCGTGCAATGGTGATTGTTTGACTTCGTAAGTATTGTCCTTGTGCCGTGTCATGAAACAGCACCGTTAAGGACGGAATAAGGATAAAATTGCATAATGGCTACAAATGTTTTGAAAATGGAATCCAGCCGGAATGAAGAAGCCGCCAGTGTACGGCCGCAAACGGGTGCACAGGTGCTGCTGGATACGCTCATTGAGCATGGCGTAGACACCGTATTTGGGTATCCGGGCGGTGCCGTGTTGCCGCTGTACGACGCACTGTATGCTGAACCACGCATACGTCATATTTTAGTACGTCACGAGCAGGCCGCGGTGCACGCAGCAGAAGGCTATGCGCGGACAACGGGCAAGCCAGGGGTTGTGCTGGTTACGTCGGGTCCAGGCATGGCCAACACCACGTCGGGCTTGCTCGATGCCATGTGCGACTCCATACCTGTGCTGTGCATTAGCGGTCAGGTGGCCACGGGTGCGATTGGTACAGATGCATTTCAGGAGTGCGATGCGGTAGGGATTTCCCGGCCGGTCACGAAATGGAATGCTCAGGTGCGGCAGGTTCAAGAGGTCGGGCCCATGGTGGCCAAGGCGCTACACCTTACGCGTTCAGGCCGGCCCGGGCCGGTACTGCTGGATTTTCCCAAAGATATACAAATTGCTCCGCTGACAGAGCCGCACGAACCGCCGGCACCCAGCGACGTCGCGGCGCCTGCCGCCGATATAGAAGACCCCTCCATGGTTGCGGCCATACGGCGCGCTGCCTCGCTTATCGCCAACGCGCAGCGTCCGGTATTCTACGGTGGCGGGGGGCTCATCAACTCAGGCGAAGAAGCCTGTGCCGCATTTGCGGGCTTGGTCCGGCAAACCCAGGCGCCCTGCACCCTGACGCTGATGGGGCTGGGCGCTTTTCCGGCTAGCGACAAGCAGTTTCTTGGCATGCTGGGCATGCACGGTACGTTACAGGCCAACCTGGCCATGCACCACGCCGACCTTATTATTTGTGTGGGGGCGCGTTTTGACGACCGGATCACTGGCCGGCTGTCTGATTTTTGTCCCCATGCCAGCAAGATCCATGTCGACATTGACCCGGCCTCTATCGACAAGGTGGTCCGGGCAGATGTTGCCTTGGTGGGTGATTGCCTGCCTGTTCTTGACGCGTTGCGCAACGAGCTTGGCTCCTATGCCTTGTCTAGCCCACGCCTGGATGCCTGGTGGCAGCGTATCGGGGTTTGGCAGGACGCCGATTGCCTGGCGTTTAGCACGCTACCCGACCAGATCGTGCCGCAGCAGCTCATGACCTCGCTTGATCAGGCGCTTCAGGGCTCGGATGCCATTGTGTCGACCGATGTAGGGCAACATCAAATGTGGGCGGCGCAGTACCTGAACTTTGATCGCCCCTTTCGCTGGCTTACATCGGGCGGGGCCGGCACCATGGGGTATGGGTTGCCCGCGGCACTGGGCGCACAAATTGCCCACCCCGACAAGCCCGTTGTGTGTATTAGCGGGGACGCATCGGTGCTCATGAATATCCAAGAGCTGGCCACGGCCACTCAGCATCGGTTGCCTGTGAAGGTGATTCTTTGCAATAACCACCATATGGGTATGGTGCGTCAGTGGCAAGAACTGATCCACGAAGGCCGGTACAGCCATAGCTATAACGAATCCCTGCCGGATTTTGTGGCTGTGGCCAAGGCATTTGGGTGGGGTGCCGCCCAGGTCAGTGACCCGGCCAACTTGGAGCAGGCTCTGGCCGAATGTCTGGAAAGTGACGGACCGTATTTTCTTGATGTGGTGGTGCAGCCCCAGGAAAACTGCTTCCCCATGATGCCTGCAGGCTATGGGCATCAGCAAGTGATGTTGTCTGAAGATACCTGGTATGTGGAAGAATAACGCCTGAAAACCCCAGTATATATTTGTGCCGGTTTGTGGCAAACTAGCTGTTTCAGTTTTCTGACCGGTCATTTAATAACAGGGTTTTATCATGCGTAAACTTCCTTTTTCCAAATGGTTGCTGGCCTTCAGTGCGGCGGGTGTTTTGGCAAGCTCGCCCGCACTGGCGGAAACATCCTTGAAAATGGCCTATGCATTGTCGGTAGACTCGCATTACGGCGCTGGCGCTGATGCGTTTGCAGACTCCATCAAGCAGGATACCGACGGCGAATTCACCCTGGAACACTTCCCAAACAGTGCACTGGGCGGCGAGCGCGAGGTTATTGAAGGCCTGCAAATGGGCACCATTGACCTCGCCATCGTTTCTACTGGCGCCACGCTCAATTTTGTACCGTCAACGGGTGTGTTCGATATTCCTTTCCTGTTCCGCGACCTGGATCACGCACGCAAGGTCATGGACAGCGACATTGGCGACGACATGCTTGAAGAGTTTCCCAAGCGTGGCGTCGTGGCCCTGGCCTGGGGCGAGCAGGGCTTCCGGCAGCTTACCAACAACGAGCGGCCAGTTGCTACGCCCGAAGACGCCAAGGGCCTTAAAATCCGCACAACCGAAAACCCCATCCATATCAAGGCTTTTCGCGAAATAGGCATTCTGGCTACGCCCATGGCCTGGCCCGAAGTTGCCACAGCCTTGCAGCAGGGCACCATTGACGGCCAGGAAAACCCCATGTCGGTCATTGTGTCCGCCAAGCTGCCGCAATTGCAAAAATACCTTTCCCTGACCGGTCATGTATATGGCCCGGCACTCGTCCTTATGTCCCCATCGGTTTACGATGGCCTGTCCGACGACCAGAAAGAGGCCTTTAAACAGGCCGGCAAGGTTTCGGCCCAAGCCATGCGCGATTACGTAGACGACATCGAGCAAAGCGGTCTGGAGCAGGTCAAAGAACAGGGCATGGAAGTCAACGAGGCCGATCACGACGCATTCGTCAAGGCAGTTGAGCCGGTCTATCCCGATTACTACAAAGAATTTGGGGAAGAACTGGTCGAGGCCATTCGCAACACTGAATAATTGCAGAGGCCTGTCTCGTGTTGTATCTGCGCGCTCTCGACCGCGGCTTGTTTCGCGGCATCTCGGGTCTGGCACAGTTGTTGCTGTTGTCTTCCGTGGCAGCAGGCTTCTACCAGGTCGTGGCGCGCTTTGTCCTGCAGTCGCCTGCTGACTGGTCAGAAGCCTGGACACGCGCTTCGCTGATCTGGACGGTCATGCTGGGCCTGGCCCTGGCTTTTCGCCAGGGATCCATGCTCAGCGTCGAGGTGCTCAATTCCTTCCTTGGTAAACAGTCTCGCCGTTGGCTCGAACACCTGGTGCTGGTTATTGTGCTGGGGTTTCTTGGCTTCATGACCTGGGTAGGGGCACTCATGACATGGCAGGTCCGCTTTCAGACCAGCCCCAGCTTGGCCGTGTCAATTTCCTGGGTGTATCTTTCGATTCCGGTGGGCATGGTTCTGGCCATGATTGCGGTCGTGGCGCACTGGGGGGAAGGTCCCAGCCAGATAACCGTCGACGAAACCACCATCTGATGCACATCGTCCATTTGTATCCGTTTCATCACAGGAGCGCTGCATGCCACAGCTGATGATCGTCTCGATGCTCCTGTTTTTTGGGCTGACCGTACCTGTCGCGGTATCGATCGGCCTGGCAAGCATCTTTGGCGTGGCTTGGGATGGCCATATGCCGTGGATGGTCATTGCCCAGCAGCTGTATGCGGCGCTCGATAAATACCCGTTGGTCGCTGTGCCCTTTTTTATTCTGGCCGGCAACCTCATGGAAGCCAGCGGCATTTCTGACCGCATGGTTGAATTCGCCAAGAGTGTGGTCGGGGGCATGCAGGGCGGCCTGGCCGTCAGCTGCGTGCTTACGTGCATGATATTCGCTGCGGTAGCCGGCTCCAGTGTCGCCACCACCTTTGCGGTGGGCGCTATCCTGATCCCGGCGATGGTCAGGCATGGCTACCCCAAACCGTTCGCTGCATCGTTGCAGGCCTCTGCGGCCGAGCTGGGCGTCATTATCCCGCCTTCCATTCCCATGATTTTGTTTGCCGTCTCAACCGACACATCGGTTGGCGAGCTGTTTATAGCGGGTATTGGTCCGGGCATCCTCATTGCGGGTGCCATGATGTGCTACGTGTGGCTCTATGCCCGCGTCAACGGCTATGGCAAGCAGGATGGACAAAACCGTATCGCACTAGGTCCGGCCTTCCGGCAGGCGTGGCTGGCGCTGCTCATGCCCGTCATTATTCTGGGCGGTATCTATGGCGGTGTGTTTACGCCAACCGAGGCCTCGGCCATCGCGGTCGTCTATGCCTTGGTGGTGGGCATGTTTGTCTATCGCACGCTTACGGTGCCTCGGCTATCCGAGGCGTTGCGACGCTCCGTCATTTCAACGGCCGTCATCATGTTTGTTATTGCCAACGCGGGTATATTTGGCTTCCTGCTTAATCGGGCCGGTATTCCGGCTGCGCTGGGGGCCTGGCTGGGCATGATTTTTACTGGCAAATACAGCTTTTTGCTGGGCATCAACGTGGCCTTGTTCCTGATCGGCATGTTTATTGAAACGTCTGCCTCGATTGTCGTGCTGGCACCGTTGTTGCTGCCTGTGGCAATGAGCTTCGGGGTCGATACGGCCCATTTTGGCGTCATTATGGTGGTTAACCTGGCATTGGGTATGGTGACACCGCCCTTTGGCGTTAATCTGTTTGCAGCGTGTGCGGTGGCCAATATCACGCTTGAACGGCTTATCAGGCCGTTGCTGCCATTTGTGCTGGTTGTGTTTGCCTGCTTAATGCTTATTACGTATATGCCTAGTATTAGCCTGTTTTTGAAAGAGCTGGCGTACGGTCCAGCATAAACGTACTACGGTTTACAAGCTTACGGGTGCTAGCTATAACACCCGATAGCTTGGTGGTAAACAATCCATTCCGGCCTGCCATGCTTTTATGAGGCTGAAGATTTGGAGGCAGCCTTTTTAGCTGCGGTCTTTTTAGCTGCGGTTTTTTTGGCGGCCGTTTTCTTTGCAGCAGATTTCTTAGCTGCAGCCTTTTTTGCACTGGCTTTTTTAGCAGACTTGGCGGGCCGTGGCTCAAACTCAAAGCCCACCTTGCCATTCGCCTGCGTGACCAGAAATGCCTTGAACTTGCGGCGCGTGCGGCTGGAGACAAAATCTGTCAGTAAATCAGTCTTGCCCTCGGACAGCAATTTCTTGAGCTGCTCATGATTGATTTCTTGCTGCAAAATGACTTTACCGGTGCGGAAATCGCAGGTTTTATCAGGGCCAACGGCTTTTTCGCACACATAATTCATGCCGTGCTCGTAGACGGCGCTGCTGCATTTGGGGCAGGCCCCTAGGCTTGTCTGATCAGAGAAATCAACAGGCTCTTTGTCGTCTTCGTCGTTTTGGCCAAAATCGAATTCGAGCTTGTTCTCGTCTGTAATGCGCAGGACCGCCGCGAATGGACGCCCCATTTTGCTGATAAAGCCGGTTAGAGGGCCCAACACACGATTGGCCAGCAGTTCTTCGGCTTCGTGGGTTTCGAACGTTCGGCCACCGGGGTATTTGCTGATAGAAAACTCGCACTTTGTACAGGCAAAGCGACGGTAGTTTTCCTTGACGACGCTACCGCAGGCCGGGCACGGCGTGCTAAGGGTTGCGTAGTCGCCCGGCACCGTATCGCCATCGTACTCTTTGGCTCTGCGCACAATGATTTGCGTCATTTTGGCAATGTCGCGCATGAAGTCTTCGCGTGGCAGATCACGCTGTTCAATTCTTTTCAGACGCTGTTCCCAGTCGCCCGTGAGTTCGGGCGAAGTGAGCTCGTTGACGCCCAGGCCTGAAAGCAGCGTCATGAGCTGGCGTGTTTTAGCGGTGGGGACAAGTTCGCGACCTTCACGGCGCAGGTAGCGATCGTTGAGCAGGCCTTCGATAATGGAAGCGCGGGTAGCTGGTGTGCCCAGGCCGCGTTCGGACATGGCTTCACGCATGGCCTCGTCATCAAGCAGCTTGCCGGCGCCTTCCATAGCCGATAGCAGGGTTGCCTCCGTGAAGCGGGCAGGCGGGCGGGTGGCGAGTGCGCGCAACTCGACCTCTTCGGTATGCACCGTTTCGTTGTCAGCGACCTCAACCAGGTTGTCTTCAGCTCCCTGTGCCTCGCGGCCATAGATGGCCAGCCAGCCCGGTTTGACGAGGACCTTGCCTTCTGTCTTGAAGTGGTGGCCGCTGACCTGGGTGATGCGGGTTGTGACCCGAAATTCCGCTGCCGGAAAAAAGACGGCCAGAAAGCGACGGGCAACCAGTTCGTATATTTTGAATTCGGCATCGCTGAGGTTTTTAGGGACCTGCAGCGTGGGAATAATAGCGAAGTGGTCAGAGACCTTGTTGTTGTCAAAGATGCGACGGTTGGGTTTGATCCAGTTGTTTTCGCTGGCTGTTTGTGCAAAAGGCTGCACGCTGGCGGTATTATCGGAGCCCGGCTCGGCCAGTGTCGCGACAGTCTGGCGTACCGTATCCAGATAGTCTTCCGGCAGGTAGCGTGAATCGGTTCGCGGGTAGGTCAGGGCTTTGTGGCGCTCGTAAAGTGTCTGGGCCAGCGCTAGGGTGGTGCGGGCCGAATAACCAAAGCGGGCGTTGGCCTCGCGTTGCAGGGTGGTCAGGTCAAACAGGCCCGGTGACATTTGCCGTGAAGGCTTGGACTGTTCGCTGACGGTGGCGGACTGTTGCTGGCAGGCGGCAACAATAGTTTGTGCCGCCGCTTCGGACCATAGCCGGGAATCGCGTTGTTCGGCGTCGTCAGGGTGTTTTTTGAAGTTGGGGTCAAACCAGCGCCCGGTGTAGACACCCGCTGCGGCAACAAATGTGGCATGTACCTCCCAGTAGTCGCGTGGGACGAAGGCCCGGATACGGTCCTCGCGCTTTGCCACGATACTGAGTGTAGGCGTTTGCACGCGGCCAACCGGTGTCTTGAAGAACCCACCGCTTTTGCTGTTGAACGCGGTCATGGCTCGTGTGCCGTTAATACCAATCAGCCAGTCTGCCTCGGCGCGCGAGCGCGCGGCTTCGGCCAAAGGTTGAAGATCTTCGTCGTCGCGTAAGTTATTGAATGCATCTCGGATGGCCGCACGTGTCATGGAACGTAGCCACAAGCGCTTGATGGGCTTATTGATCCGGGCGTATTGAACGATATACCGGAAAATGAGTTCGCCTTCGCGCCCGGCATCACAGGCATTGATGATGGCAGTGACATCTTTGCGCTTGAGCAGTTTGACCAGTAGCTTGAGGCGCTCGGACGAGCGTTTGTCTGTTGGGCCAAGTTCGAACTGTGGCGGAATGACCGGCAAATGGGTGAACGTCCATTTGCCGCGGACCGGATCGTTGGGCGCAACCAGGCTAAGTAAATGGCCAACGCTTGCGGCCAAAACATAGTCGTCGCTTTCAAAATAGTCCCCATGACGGGTAAATCCGCCAAGTGCACGGGATATATCTAGAGCGACCGAAGGTTTTTCGGCAATGATCAGTGTCTTTGTCATGGTGGTCCAGTAACGCCGGTAGAGTCTATATACGCGCCGCAATCATACGGGAAAGGCCCATAGGATGCCATGCGTTGCAGTAAATATATCAGACGGGCCCTGGATGTCGCTGGCTGTGCACTGACCACGTTGTCCAGGCAAGGACAATTGGCTTAGTGTGAAAGGCGATCGCTGTCGTCGATCAGGAGCTCTTCGAGCATGAGGTGATCGATATCGATTTGTTGGCTCCAGAGGACGATAAGAGCAATGATTTTTAGATCGTCGAGCAAGACGGGACTGTCTTGCGTGGCCATGGCCCGGTCAATGAGAATTTCGCGCAGTGCAGGGGGCAGCACGCCTGAATTTTCTAAAAAGACGATGAAACCAATGGCGTCGCTACCCAGGGACAAATATTCGTCATGGGTAAAAATACGTGGACTGTGGTGGCCGGTATGTTCTTCGAGCGCCATGTACTGCTCGGTAGTTTGCGCCAGGCCATGCAGCCAGCCCAGGGCTTCGTCAATATCGTCGTCGTCAAAACCCACAGCGGCCAGCTTGCGCGCCAGTACATCGGCTTCAGGGCAGGCTGAGGGGGTGTAATAGGTTTCAAACAGATAGACCAGGATATCGAACATGGTGATTTCACGTCTCTGGTTTATGGTGAAGAAGATAAGCCTGTAGGCCAGAGCTTCTTTGATCACCCGGCACTTTACGCTGAATTGGACACCATGGCAACTATAAGGAGGACTGGCAACAAGCGGCGGTAATGGGCTACGCTGCAGACAAGCAGCGGCGGTGTTATACCGTGTACTGCACTGCGCTATTGTTCTGAATTCGGGGACTTCTCATCATGACTGTGTCGCCTGCTGCCGGTCCTGTATCGGCATCTGCTTTGATGACACCAGCGGCAAGGGTGGGCGATTCGCTCGCCCAGGTCGATACACCCAGTTTGTTGCTGGATCTGGACCGCTTTGAGGAAAACTTGCGGGGCATGCAGGTGCTGGCGGAGCGCCATGGTGTTGCCTTGCGTCCCCACGCCAAGGCGCATCGCTGCCCTGAAGTGGCATTACGTCAGATTGCCCTGGGCGCGGCAGGGATTTGTTGTCAAAAAGTGTCTGAGGCCGCGTGTTTTGTTGAAGCCGGCATACACGATATTCACATCAGTAACGAAATCGTGGGTCCGGCCAAGTTGGCCATGCTGGCCCGGCTGGCGCGTCATGCCCGCCTGACTGTCTGTGTCGATCACATGACTGCGCTGCAGGATTTGTCCCAGGCGCTGGTCGAGTACGACGCCACCATAGGCATTTTGGTTGAAATTGATATTGGGCAGAAGCGTTGTGGGGTGCAGTCCATACAAGAGGCCGTCAAGCTTGGCAAAGCTGCGCAACGTTTGCCAGGGGTGCGCTTTACCGGCATTCAGGCCTACCATGGCGGTATTCAGCACAAGGCGTCGCATGACCAGCGTCGCCAGGCCAGCGAGGCTGCTGCCAAGCGGACAGCCCGGTTTGTGGCTGCCTTTGACCGCGCCGGCCTGCAGTGCGACGTAGTCACGGGCGGTGGCACCGGGACGGTGATGTTCGACGTGGCCAGCGGCGTGTACACCGAAATTCAGCCCGGTTCCTATGCCTTTATGGATGGCGATTACGGCCGGCTGCAGTGGGGAGACGTTTTGACGTTTGCCCATAGCCTGTTTTTACTGGGTACGGTCATGAGCACGCCAACGCCCAAGCGGGCTGTTGTTGATATAGGCCTGAAGTCGACCACTGCCGAAAGCGGCCTGCCTGTGCCGGCAGGGTTGCCCAGTGTGCAGTGCACCGGTCTGCACGACGAGCATTTGCTGCTGCTGGCTCAGGAAGAAAGCCAGCGGCCGGCATTGGGCAGTCGTGTCCGTGTCATTCCCGGCCACTGCGATCCTACGTTCAACCTGCACGATACGCTGGTTGTCCTGCGCAACGAACAGGTCGAGGCCCTATGGCCCATAACGGCCAGAGGGTACAGCTGGTAGCCTTGTGCTGCAGACGTGCCTAGCCTTCTGTTGTGGCTGCTTTCAGGGCAATCAGCTCGTCACCATCGGCAACCTGGTCTCCCGCCTCAAAAAATATCTCTTCCACAATGCCGTCGGCCGGTGCATAAATGGTGTGTTCCATTTTCATGG